>DALYHZ010000036.1:1855-14219 GCA_031970635.1 Methylococcaceae bacterium
CGCCGATTGTTCGTCGTAAAAGGCTTTTACTTTCTCGTCGGTGACGGCAATAGTTTTGGCTAAATCGTCTAACGTTAATTCAACGTATTCCACTGCCATTTGTTCTGGCTGTTGATATTGCGTTTGATGGGCTTGGTAATAAGCGTTAATTGCCTCATCGCTTGGAGTTTCCACAGATGCCGTGACAGGCACTGTTATGTATTCAACATCGCGTTGTTGATTTTGAATTTTAAAAAAGTGTTCTAAATCATAAGGGGTTGCAAAACTGCTGTTTAAAATACTTTGTTGGAATTGTTCCATGAGCAACGCATTTTTTATTTGATTAACAAAATCATTAGAAGACATGCGTTGTGATGAAAGTAATTGTTTATATTTCGTTTCATCAAATTTGTTATCGGTTTGAAAATACGGCAACGCTTGCACAAAATCACGAATGGCATCGTCAGTGATGATTAAGCCTTTTTGATACACATATTGCAGTAAAACTTCATCTTTAATCAGTTTGCTTAGTGCTTGGGCTTTAATATTTTGTTCATCAACAGCAAGACCACCTAAACTTTGCTGATATTTTTCGAAGGCTTTGGTCACATCACGTTGATAAAAATCTTTTTTACCCACTGAAGCAACAGGTGCTTCTTGACCATCGTTTAAATAATTATTGATTCCCCACAAAACAAACGGTACGCAAATAGCCGTTAGAATAACACCAGCAAACGCACCTTGAGATTTTTCTCTAATTTTTGTCAGCATGAATAGCCCTCTCAAGAACTAATTGATAAATAAGCAAAAAAAAACCCTGAACCAAAAGGCTCAGGGTTTTTAAAATTGGCGAAGCGGACGGGGCTCGAACCCGCGACCACCGGCGTGACAGGCCGGTATTCTAACCAACTGAACTACCGCTCCAAGTTTTGGTGGGTGCTGAGGGGTTCGAACCCCCGACCCTCGCCTTGTAAGGGCGATGCTCTCCCAGCTGAGCTAAGCACCCGACTTGATTTGGTTAGTTTACAGCATCTTTTAAAGATTTACCAGCTTTAAATGTAGGAGTTTTTGCTGCTTTAATGATAATTTCCTCTCCAGACTGCGGATTACGTCCTTTGCGCTCTGCTCGCTCTTTCACAGAAAAGGTACCAAAACCAACTAAAGCAACCGCATCATCTGCGCTTAATGCTTTTGTTACCGCTGAAATAAAACCATCCAATGCACGACCTGCGTCTGCTTTCGTTAAATTAGCTGATTCGGCAATTGCACTGATCAATTCAGATTTATTCATTGTATTCCCCCTAAGGAAGTATTTTAGATTTATAGTTTAGCAAAATGCTCTTATTGCGTCCCCTACAGCGCGGTAAGCCTGGAAACGCCGGTATTTATATCAATGCCCTTAGAGGGTGTCAAGCAATAAAACCGTTACAGACTTTGATTTCTGTGGCTTGCACGCCTTTTTCAATGTGCCGTAACACGCGCTCGACTTTTTTTATTAGACTCATTTTTAAGTTTTTCAGATGAATCAATTAAAATCGGTTCGCGTGGAACTGGTTGATATTGCAATGCAATGGTCAAAACTTCATCAATCCAACGCACTGGCACAATCGATAAGTTTTGCTTAATATTTTCGGGAATTTCGGCTAAATCTTTTTCGTTGTCTTTTGGAATAATAACGGTCGTGATTCCGCCACGGTGCGCCGCGAGTAACTTTTCTTTTAAACCACCAATTGCCAACACTTCGCCACGTAACGTAATCTCGCCGGTCATCGCAACACTTGCTTTAACTGGAATTTTAGTTAACGCCGAAATAATGGCTGTACACATTCCAATCCCTGCACTTGGTCCATCTTTAGGTGTTGCACCTTCTGGAACATGAACGTGAATATCTTTATTTTGAAAATTTTCATCTTCAATACCTAAAACCTCTGCACGACTACGCACAACGGTCATCGCCGCCGCGATAGATTCTTTCATCACATCGCCTAATTTTCCGGTCGTTGAATATTTCCCTTTACCGTTGATGACAGCTGTTTCAATCGTGAGTAATTCGCCACCTACCGATGTCCACGCCAAACCTGTTACACAGCCAATTTGGTCTTTCTCTTCAGCTAAACCGTAACTGTAACGTTGCACACCTAAATAATCGTTTAAATTTTTAGGGGTAATTTTTATTTTGGTTTTGCGTGGTTTAAGTAATAAATCTTTCACCACTTTACGGCAAATTTTGGAAATATCGCGTTCTAAATTTCGCACACCCGCTTCGCGCGAATAATGTCGAATCATATCGCGCACCGCTTCTTCGGAAATATCAATTTCTTTAGGTTTTAAACCGTTATGTTTGATTTGTTTTGGCACTAAATAACGCAAGGCAATATTTATTTTTTCGTCTTCGGTATAACCCGCTAAACGAATTACCTCCATTCTGTCTAGCAATGCCGGTGGAATATTCATGCTATTTGCCGTTGCTACAAACATCACATCCGACAAATCGAAATCTACTTCTAAATAATGATCTGAGAACGTGCTGTTTTGTTCAGGATCTAACACTTCTAACAATGCCGATGCAGGATCACCTCGGAAATCCGCTGCCATTTTGTCAATTTCGTCCAATAAAAAGAGCGGATTACGCACTTTAACTTTAGCTAAATTTTGTAAAATTTTACCTGGCATCGAACCAATATAAGTACGACGATGCCCACGAATTTCTGCTTCATCACGCACGCCACCTAATGCCATGCGAACATAAGTACGATTCGTTGCACGCGCAATCGATTCACCTAACGAGGTTTTGCCCACGCCTGGAGGTCCAACTAAACATAAAATAGGTCCTTTTAATTTATCCACGCGTTGTTGCACGGCGAGATATTCCAAAATGCGTTCTTTGACTTTCTCCAAGCCATAATGTTCTTCATTTAAAATCGCTTCTGCGGCGGCGAGTTCTTTTTGAACATCGGTAGTCTTCGTCCATGGCACATTTACCAGCCAGTCAATATAATTACGCACCACTGACGCTTCGGCTGACATGGGTGACATCAATTTGAGTTTATTTAATTCTGCTAAGGCTTTGGTATTGGCTTCTTCAGGCAATTGAGCATCTGCAATTTTTTTAGTCAATTCATCGACTTCATTTGTCGCCTCATCCATTTCGCCCAATTCTTTGTGAATGGCTTTAATTTGCTCATTTAAATAATATTCACGCTGATTTTTTTCCATTTGCTGCTTAACACGTCCGCGAATACGTTTTTCGGTTTCAAGCAAATCCACTTCGGATTCCATAAACGCCATCAACGTTTCTAAACGTTGACCAATATCAAGCGTTTCTAAAATTAACTGTTTATCCGACACTTTCAAATTCATGTGCGCTGCAATTGTATCTGCCAAACGGCTGGCATCATCGATTTCAGCAAGCGCATTTAACACTTCAGGCGGAATTTTATTGTTGAGTTTGACGTAATTTTCAAAGGAACTCAGTGCCGTGCGTTCTAACACTTCTTTTTCTTGCTCTGGGAGATTGTAAGTTTCTTCCATTTCTTCAACATGTGCGCCAAGAAAACCATCGTGTTTTTGATAACGCGACACTAAACACCGTTGCTCACCTTCCATTAACACTTTCACCGTGCCATCGGGTAATTTAAGCATTTGTAGCACGTTGGCAAGTGTGCCGACCTCATATAAATCTTTAATTTCAGGTGAATCGATTTCTGCTTCTTTTTGCGCCATCAATAAAACTTGATGATTTTCTTTGATAGCGTTATTTAGCGCGTCGATAGACTTATCGCGTCCAACAAATAGCGGAATTACCATGTTTGGATACACCACCACATCGCGAAGCGGTAACACGGGAATAAGAGGTAAATCAGGCGTAAGTTCAGTCATAATTTTACAGTGTGAGTCGTTAAGAATGATTAGACTATGGGGCAATTGAGAAAAAAAACAAGTTTTCTCTAATTATTCTCCATAAAAAAAGGGATGCTTTAATATCAAGCATCCCTTACTTTTGATGGCATATTACCAAAATATGACGTTCATTTTAACTTTCAGCGGCAACTTTTTTTGTTTTACGTTCCGTTTTACGAATTAACGTTGGTTCGTTATGACCTAAAATGACATCTTTATCAATCGTCACTTTATAAATGTCGTCTGCCGATGGTAATTCATACATCGTGTTTAATAATACATTTTCAACAATTGTCCGCAAACCACGTGCGCCCGTTTTACGTTCCATCGATTTTTGAGCAATCGCCGACAAGGAATCATCACTGAATTCGAGTTCTGCGCCTTCCATTTCAAACAAATGTTTATATTGTTTGATTAACGCATTTTTGGGTTGCGTTAGAATTTGAATCAATGCGGGTTCGTCCAATTCTTCCAACGTAGCAACAACAGGTAAACGTCCAACGAATTCTGGAATCAAACCGTATTTGATTAAATCTTCCGCTTCAACTTCAGCGAATAATTGACCAACATTTTTGCTTTCATCTTTGGTTTTAACTTCTGCTGAAAAACCAATCCCGCCAGTTTCTGAACGCGCTTGAATCACTTTATCCAATCCAGCAAATGCGCCGCCAACAATAAACAACATATTTGCTGTATTAACTTGTACAAACTCTTGATTTGGGTGTTTACGTCCGCCTTGTGGGGCAATTGATGCAACCGTGCCTTCAATCAATTTCAATAATGCCTGTTGCACGCCCTCACCCGATACGTCGCGGGTAATCGAGGTACTTTCAGATTTGCGAGAAATTTTGTCGATTTCATCAATGTAAACGATTGCCGATTCGGCTTTTTCTACATCGTAATCACATTTTTGCAAAATCTTTTGAATAATATTTTCTACATCTTCACCGACATAACCTGCTTCTGTGAGCGTTGTCGCATCAGCAATCGCAAAAGGTACATCGAGTAAACGCGCTAAGGTTTCCGCTAATAACGTTTTCCCAGAACCTGTTGGTCCAATAAGCAAAATATTACTTTTGGCTAATTCAATCTGATTCTTTTTAGACTTGTTATTTTTATTGCGTAACCGCTTGTAGTGGTTATAAACCGCAACAGCTAAAATTTTCTTCGCACGTTCTTGACCAATAACGTAGCCATCTAGTTCGTCTTTGATTTCTTTTGGTTTGGGCAAACTGCCTTCATTGAGCGGAGTCAATTCGCTTAATTCTTCACGCAAAATATCATTGCAAAGCTCAACGCATTCGTCGCATACATATACCGAAGGTCCGGCAATCATTTTTCTTACTTCATGCTGACTTTTGCCGCAAAAAGAACAATATGCGATTTTTTCGTCTTCTTTGCTTTTGTCTTTACTGCTCATAACTGTCTTCTTCGTCCTAAGCTGCTATTCTATTTGTCTGCTTTATCAACGACAGTGGAACGATTCGTTAATACTTGATCGATTAACCCGTAATTTACCGCATCGGTTGCACTTAAAAAGTTATCACGATCGGTATCATTTTGAATTTTTTTCAATGTTTGCCCTGTGTGATGCGACAATACCTTGTTTAATTTTTCACGAATTAACAAAATTTCTTTAGCATGAATATCAAAATCAGACGCTTGCCCTGAAAAACCACCTAAAGGCTGGTGAATCATCACGCGAGAGTGTGGCAAACAATAACGTTTCCCTTTCGCACCACCCGTCAATAAAATCGCACCCATACTCGCCGCTTGACCAATACACATGGTGCTGACATCCGGTTTAATGAATTGCATCGTGTCATAAATTGACATTCCTGCCGTTACCGAACCACCTGGTGAATTGATATAAAGATGAATGTCTTTGTCAGGGTTTTCAGATTCTAAAAACAACAACTGCGCCACGACAAGATTTGCCATGTAATCTTCAACTTGACCGACTAAAAAAATCACTCGCTCTTTTAATAAACGAGAGTAAATATCAAAAGCGCGTTCACCGCGAGCCGTTTGTTCAACGACCATCGGAACTAAACCACCGGCGGCTTGTGTCATCATTTGTGCGAGTTGTTGTGAATACATTTTAGCGTTTCCGAATTAACGAATTAAATTAAGCGTTCATGACTGTGTTGAAATCAACATTTTCAGTCATGACATTGGCTTTAGCAAGTAACCAGTCAGTGACTTGTTCTTCCATTGTCATTTGACGTACGTCTTTTAAACGGTTGTCATCTTTATAGTACCATTCCACGACTTGCGCTGGATTTTCGTAACTTTTCGACATCTCTTCAACATGAGCGCGAACTTTATCTTCGTCTACTTTAAATTCATTTTTATAGATAATTTCACCGACGATTAAACCTAAAGCAACACGTTTTTTAGCTTCAGCTTCAAACGGTTCACGCGGTAAATTCATCGCGTTGAAATCGATTTTATTTTTCTTAGCCATTTCTTTATAAGGCTTGAGTTGTGCTTCAACTTCTTCGTCAACTAAACTGTTAGGCAGCGTTAAGCTCACTTTTTCGTACAATGCCGTAAAGGTTGCTCTTTTCAAATTGTCTTGCAATTTATTTTTCAATTCACGCTGCAAATTTTCTTTGACATCATGACGGAACGTTTCTACTGAACCATCTTCAAGACCGTAAGCTTTGATAAATTCTGCATCGATTTCTGGCAAAATAGGTTTTTCGATTTGTTTTACTTCAATTTCAAATTCAGCGGCTTTATTGGCTAATTTTTCGTTTGGGTAATCTTCTGGGAAAGTAACGGTAAATGTTTTAGTGTCGCCAACTTTTAAACCTAATAAATTGTCTTCAAAACCAGGAATCATGTTCCCTGCACCAATTTCAACGGCATGACCTTCAACTTTACCATTGGTAAAGTTTTCACCTTCCGAGCTACCTGAGAAATCAATCGTGACGCGGTCATTATTTTCAGCAGCACGTTCAACAATTTCCCACGTTTTACGTTGATCTTTTAATTTCGCAATCATGGTGTCCACATCGCTTTCTTCAACAGTGGCAATTTGTTGCGTAACGTTTAACGAATCAACGCCATCCAAAGATACAACCGGATAAACTTCAAAGGCTGCCGTGTAACTGAAACCGTCAGCATTATTGAGAACGTCGATGTGTGGATAACCAGCAGGATTTAAATCGTTTTCTTTTAACGCATCAAAATAACTGGATTGAATCAAATCAGATAAAATTTCTTCACGAACTTGAGGACCATACATTTTTGCAACAATGCTTGCTGGAACTTTGCCGCGACGGAAGCCGTCAATACGCGCTTGGCTAGCTATTTTTTTTAAGCGAGGTGCCATTTGTGCTTGAACAGCCGATTCTGGCAACGTAATTGTCATTTTGCGGCCTAATTCTGATGTTTGCTCAACAGAAACTTCCATTTATTTTCCCCACACGTTTTAAAATTAAAGATTAGATTTTATTGAATGCCGACGTAGGCTCAACGAATTGATAAAGTTAAAATAACTTTGATTATGAATTATTTAAGTGGTACGAATGGAGAGACTCGAACTCTCACAGGGTAACCTACTGGAACCTAAATCCAGCGCGTCTACCAATTTCGCCACATTCGCACTTTAATGAACGCGCAATTATAGCCGCAATAATGTTTAAGCAACAAGTGCTAATTTTATGAAATTGATATTTAGCATTGCTAATTGCTCCGATAAATTTCTACAATGCACTAATTTTTCTTACTTATCCTTAGTTGTTTATGCTTACAGAATGCGCCCGACATTATTGGCTTTTAGCACGCTTTGATCGCCCGATTGGCACTTTGATTTTACTGTGGCCTGCTTTATGGGCATTATGGCTTGCCAGTGACGGAAAGCCAGATTTTGTTGTTTTAACTGTCATTATTCTTGGCGTTATCGTCATGCGTGCGGCTGGATGTGTGATTAACGACTATGCGGATAGAAATTTTGACCCGCACGTTGAACGCACGAAACAACGTCCAATCGCGGCAGGAAATGTTACACCTAAAGCAGCGTTGATTTTTTTCGCTGTATTATGTTTGATTGCGTTTGGCTTAGTATTATTACTCAACACGTTCACCATTTTATTGTCATTTGTCGGTGCATTTCTCGCGGCGAGTTATCCGTTCATGAAGCGTTATACGCATTTGCCACAAGCCTATTTGGGAATTGCTTTTGGTTGGGCAGTACCGATGGCATTTACCGCTCAAGTTAATACCATTCCATTTGTTGCATGGGTCTTATATTTAGCCGTCCTTTTATGGGCATTGGTTTATGACACTATGTATGCGATGGTGGATAAAGAGGATGATTTGAAAATTGGCGTAAAATCCACGGCGATTTTATTTGGAAATTACGACCGCCACATTATGGGCGCGTTGCAAATCGTAATTTTATTGCTGCTATTTCTTGTGGGACAAATACAGCAGTTAGGCAGTTTTTATTACGCAAGTTTGATTGCGGCGGCAGGTTTTTCCATTTATCAACAAAAACTGATTTTTCATCGTGAGAAAAGTGCGTGTTTTAAAGCATTTTTAAATAACAACTGGTTTGGTTTAGTCATTTTTGTAGGTTTAGTGTTGGATTACAGTTTGAAATGAGTAACGCTATTGCGTCATTTTTCTAACAAATACAACCACGAATAATGAAATGGAAAACGCGCCAATAAAGGCTTCTATTACTGCAACAAGACGAGAAAAACCTGCTGGCGAAAAATCTCCATAACCTGTGGTGGTAAATGTGATAACACTAAAGTAAAGACTTTCCATAAACCGAATGACGTTATCTTTAATACTTAATTGACTGTCAAACACAACCAAACCGTTAGTGCTATGTAAACCAAGCAAAAAATACAAGATTGCCGACATTAAGATAATCAGCATTGAAAAACCAATGACACGCGCCGCATTTTCA
Source organism: Methylococcaceae bacterium (assembly GCA_031970635.1). Classification (GTDB taxonomy): domain Bacteria; phylum Pseudomonadota; class Gammaproteobacteria; order Methylococcales; family Methylomonadaceae; genus UBA10906. Next base: position 10,662 of record DALYHZ010000036.1, read on the forward strand.
CCATAGCCGCACAACATATCTACCAGTTTAGACCATAACCATTCACTCGAAAAAGGTCGCATTTGCATACGTCGCATCACCCGTTCCAAACGGTAAAAACGCCCTCCAATATCATATTGCCGACGTTTTTCACTTTCGTTGGTAAGATAGCGTGCGACTTCTTCTGCTTCACCATAAAGTTGTTTAGCTTCTATTCGTTTACCAGCTTTTTGAGCATTTTGGGCTAACACTTCTTGTAATAAATATTTTCCCCAATAAGTGTGTTCTAAACGTGCATTTTCGAGACGAACACCGAGCAAATTTGCATTTTCCAAATTTGCTTCATTTAAATTTGCATTATCAAGATTGGTTTTAAATAAACTTGCCCCGCTTAAATCCGCTTGAAATAATCGCGCACTGTTTAAATTCGCATGCGCTAAATTCGCGCCACTCAATTTTGCTTTGTGCAAAGCAAAACCTTCTAACGAATATCCTTCTTTTACCAACTCTTCTAATCGATTTTTAATATCAGGCGTATTTTTTGCAGCTTTCACATCATGCCAAAAACAAAAACCACTGCTTTCATCTGCTAGATGATGACAAGACACACTATTTTGACCAACATATTTACAGCGAATTTGATTCATTTTGTTTTTGTTTAATAGCGCATATTCACATTCAAAAGGAGACGATTATTAAATGCGTGAGTTGATGTGGCATCGTTTAACGCAGTAGCAAAAGTTAGACTTGAAGCTATGTATTCACGCCATTGCCATTTTGCACCAATGCCTGTACCACTTAAACTCCACTGTTTTAATTCACCCGCTTGTGGTTTTTCTTTTGATCCGTGACCATAATCGTAGAAAACAAAGGCATTGATTTTTTCCCACGCCGGTGATGTGAGTTCAATTTTGACGATTTGTCCGTTATCTGCTCCCGTTTCACGTTGTTCATAACCACGCACATCATAACTACCACCAATTCCGATTTGCTCACCGGCAATCAACGGATCTTTACTGTATTGTCCTGTAAGCGATGCACTTAAAGACCATTCTTTGAAACTGCTCATGAACGTTGCACCATAACGAAATAATTGCCAGGATGAATTTGACCCCGCTCGTGATTTTACATAAAGTGTATCCGTGTTGTCAGAACCCAAACCGGTATTGATTGCCCATTGTGCAAAATAATTACTGCGTATGTCTTCGAATGGATATTCGGCTTTATAAGCAATGCTAAACGGTGCACTACGCACATTACTGCCAAGTTGCACCTTTTTAAATTGTACGTCGTTAATAAAATGTTTGTTATCTAAACCGATGTCTAAACTGTGTTCATACTTTTCCCATTTAGGTAAAAATTGTTGGTAATGAATCCCCATCATTTCACCCGCGCCGGTAATGGTTAAATCCGTTGCAACCACCCCATTATTCGAACTTGATGACGCGTAATACATATTTACCCAACTGTTTAACTGATAAATAGGCAACGCATAAGTACCGCCATACTGTTTAATTGTGTCAGCATAATCAGGTGGTAACGTATAAGACGCATTGATCACATGATCCAATCCCCATAAATTGCTGTATTGCACCCCACCCGTTAAACGGTATTCACCGGAACTGTCTGACCCCGTATTGTTAAACCCTAACGAAAACTGATACGGTCGTGGTTGTTCTGTGACTTTAATATTCGCATCGATTTTATCTTCTGTTTCGCTTTGTTTAAATGTGAGCTGAATTTGCTTGCTGGGATGTTTATTAGCAACTTTTACGGCGGCAGCTAAATCATGTGTGTTAGGAGACACATCTCGTTCAAGTTCTGGCAAGCTGGCAAGTACGCCGTATGTAGAAAAATGCTCATTGCCTTCGACGTGGATATTCCCTACGTTAAACGCAATAATTTTTAACTTAACCTCACCTGAGTTTAGTGACTGTGGCGGTAGAATGACGCGATAAAATGCAAAACCTTCGTCACGAATCATTGTCTCTAAACCTTTGCCAACGTCTTGTAATTCTTTCAAATTATAAGGTTTTTCTTGAAGTGGTTTAAGGTAAGCGGTTACTTCACTGTCTGATAAAATTGATGCAATAGATTCGCCTTCAACTGAAAATTTATTGACCATAAATTTAAATTTTTCGGGTTCTTTTTCCTCTGCAACACAATGTGCAATAGGCAATAAACCCAAACAGAGCATAAGACAAAACCGTTTCAACATAATTATTTTCATACAAAAGATTAAGGGAATGTTAGATTTTCACAGCACACAGTATTCCAACTTTGATTACTCCACGACACATGGAGCACCAGCGTCTTTTGCATTCGTATTACCAAATGGCGTAAACATTGGTGGCGGTGCATTATTGCCAAATCCACTTGGTGGTGGCACATCGTCATGCGCGATAAATGGTGGTGGTGCATCTAGTTTTGCCGTGCCACCTGACGCGCCCGAAAAACTACTTTCACCTGCCGCCAACGTTATCCCTCCACCTGATTTTCCTTTACCTGGACCTGAAGAATCATCATTGGATGGTGGAGGCGGCGGCGCGTTTGGTTTGTCATCTCGTTTATCATTTCCACCTTTATCATTGGCGGCGGTTGCAGGACTTTTATCCGTTGGATTTTTTTCTGTTTTTTCTGCTTTCTCAGATTTCTCACTTTTTTCATCACCCTTATTTGCCTCTAGTTTCGCGCTTCCTCGATTCACTGTTGCATAAGTCCCTGATTTATTACTTGCCGCCGGTTTATCAAAGGCTTTATCTGCGTCGGGAGCTGTTTTAGGACTAGGTGTGTTAGTGAGTTGGTCAGTTACTTTAGGGGGTAATGTTGGCACTTGAATTGTTGGCGTATTCGGGCTTGATGTGATACTAGTTTCACCTTGATTCAAAACAATTTCGCCTGCGTCATTTCTAACTGAAATCGCACCTTCTGTCACATGGTTGTAAACGGGCGCATAACCTGTTGCGACATCAACAGAATCTTTGTCGATAACAGCTTCTGATTCTGTGCCCCGAATACCAATGGTTGCAACAGGTGTATCCAGCGCATAAGCTGAATGATCTTTTTTACCAATACTTCCCGTTAATGCCCGCATACCACCGGCGGCTAATTTAAATAAAATCTGGTCTTTTTTGCCTTGTTGCTGAAAATCGTATTTAACAATATCGAATTCACTATTAGGTTGCAGTGTCACTTTTTCGCCATCACGAAATACCATCACTAAATAACTATTCGATTCACTCGTTAAATAATCCTGTGGATTCAAACCGCCGCCAATTGCTAGTTTACGTTCATTGGCATTTTTATCGGCACGATTTTTAGCATAAACCTCACCTTTCACATCAACCACTTTAGCAACACTGGTGTCTTTTGCAGGTTCCGTTTTTTTGTCTTTATTTTCATCGCAATCTGTTTTGCACACACGCACCGAGTAATCAGAATCTTTGTCGCCTTTTAATGTGGCTGTCGGTGTTTTAATTTGAAAATTATCTGAACCGGCTTTCGCAAACTCACCGGTACTTGCGCGAACACCGCCTTCATAAACCGTGAATTTTGCGTTTTTACTCGCATTATCGAATT
>DALYHZ010000037.1:0-14183 GCA_031970635.1 Methylococcaceae bacterium
CTTTTAATTGAAATGGTTTTAAAACGTGATGAGCGCGTTAAAACAGCAAGTGTGAATTTTGGGATGGAAACACTTTCTGTGCAGGGAACGCTCACCAAAGATGACGTGAATCAATTAGTGACACAAATTGGTTACAAAACGTTCCCGATGGATACGCTCTCGCAACGTAAAAAACTGATCGAAAAAGAGCAAAATCGCGTGATTGCGGCAAAACATCGTTTTGTGTGGTCAGCCATTTTGAGTACGCCTGTCATTATCGCGGGCATGGCAATGACCACTTCACGCAAATTGCATTGGATGCAATTACTTTTAACGACTCCTGTAGTCTTTTGGGCAGGCTTCCCCTTTTTCAAGAAAGCATGGCGGTTAGCTAGGCAACGCGCTGCAAACATGGACTCGCTCATCGCCTTAGGCGTTGGCTCGGCATACGGATATAGTTTGCCTGCATTTTTTAATCGTCGCGGACATCTCTATTTTGAAGCGGCGGCGGCAATTATCACGTTTGTTTTGCTTGGTCGATATTTAGAAGAACGTGCCAAAGGCAAAGCGGGTGAGGCGATTCGTCAATTAGTTGATTTACAACCTCAAACCGCAACGCGCTTAAAAGGCGATGTTGAAGAAATCGTGGATGTAGATTCACTTGAAATTGACGACATTGTTTTAGTTCGACCCGGTGAAAAAATCCCGACTGATGGCGTTGTTATTTATGGCGTTTCAACGGTTGATGAATCGATGGTGACGGGTGAAAGTTTGCCAGTTGTCAAAAATGAAGGTTCAAAAGTCATCGGCGGCTGTGTCAATGGTAATGGTGCGTTGCGTATTCAGGTAACGGCAATTGGCATGGATACGGTTTTAGCGGGTATTGTTCACATGGTTGACCAAGCACAATCGACCAAATTACCGATTCAAAAACACGTTGACCGCATTTCAGCCGTGTTTGTTCCGTCGGTGATGGCATTATCAGCCTTGACATTCGTGGGTTGGATGATGGCAGGTGCGTCATTTGGTTTTGCATTTGGCAACGCGATTACCGTTTTATTGATTGCTTGCCCTTGTGCATTAGGCTTAGCAACACCTGCGGCAATCATGGTTGGCGCAGGGCAGGCGGCACGCGAAGGTATTTATATTCGCAACGGTGAAAGTTTAGAAACTGCTGCAAAACTTAATGTCATCGTATTCGACAAAACTGGCACGATTACCGAAGGCAAACCAAAAGTCACAGATTTATTAAAACTTTCACGTTTAAGCGAAGCGAATATCATCAAATTAGCTGCCTCAGCCGAACATAATTCAGAGCATTTTTTAGGCAAAGCGATTGTGGCTTACGCCGTTGAAAAAGAAATTGAATTAGAAACCTGCTCGCATTTCCAAAGTGAAACAGGACGTGGCATTGAAGCCGAAATTGATGGCAAAACCGTTTTACTTGGCAACAAAGCGTGGTTGATTGAACAAAGCGTTTCGATTGACGGTCTGCAAAATGCGGCGGGCGATTTTGCTTCGCAAGGAAAAACGCCTGTTTTCATGGCAATCAACGGTAAAGAAGCGGCAGTTTTTGGCATTGCAGATAAGGCACGACCTGATGCGGGGGCGGCAATTTCAAGGCTTGCTAAACAAAATATTCACACGTTAATGGTTACAGGCGATACCGAAAAAACAGCGCATTACATTGCCGCAAAAGTCGGCATTGAAACCGTGATTGCAAACGCGACACCTGAACAAAAATTAACCGTGATTCGTGATTATCAAGCGCAAGGCAAAAAAGTCGGCATGATTGGCGACGGTATTAACGACGCACCTGCACTCGCGGCGGCAGATGTGGGTTTTGCGATTGGTACAGGCACAGATGTGGCGATTGAATCAGCCGATATGACGCTCGTTCAAGGTGATATTTCAAAAGTGACCAACGGCATTGAACTCAGTAAAAAAACAATTACCGTCATCAAACAAAATCTATTTTGGGCATTTGGCTACAACACGATTGCCATTCCCGTTGCGATGGCGGGACGTTTAAATCCGATGATTGCTTCAGCGGCAATGGCGTTGAGTTCAGTGTCGGTGATTTTGAATTCGTTACGTTTGAATAAAAATTAAAAAAGGAGCTTTTATGGATCATTCAACAATGGATCACAGTATGCACGTCATGGCGGCTTCAGGCGGCTTTGATTATGGCTTAGCGTTTATGGCGGGATTTCTTGGAAGTGGTCACTGTCTTGGTATGTGTGGCGCGTTGGTGTCGGGTTATTTTATGAATTCGACGGCAACACGCAGTTATTTACCGTATTTATTTTATCAAATCGCCCGCATCAGCATTTACACCATGGTCGGTTTTGCGGCGGCGGCTTTGGGTGTTGTGTTAGTGTCCAGCGGCATTTTCGGCAAGGTGCAAAGCATTCTGCAAATGTTCATCGGGGCGGTGGTGATTATTTTAGCATTTGGCATTTTGGGTTGGATTCCATTTCAAGGTTCGATTCGTTTGTTGCCGATGCAGTTTATCCGTAAAGGTTATGCCGCCTCACGTACAAAAGGTGGCATTATCGGCGCGTCACTGGCAGGGTTGATGAATGGTTTAATGCCTTGTCCGTTGACGTTTGCGATGGCAGTGAAAGCGACTTCTGCACCGAGCATTTTAGACGGTGGTTTGCTCATGCTAACGTTTGGCGCAGGCACATTACCGACGATGTTATTTATCAGCGTTGCGTTTGGCAAAATGCACGCGAATTTTCGTGGGTTAATGCTCAAATTTGCCGCATTGATTATGATTGTAATGGGCTTGAACACGGTTTACATGGGCTTGTCGTTTTACACCATGGAAACGTTTATGCACCACAATTTTGTTCATGATATTAAAAATGAAATTGATGCCGCGATTGCCTTCTTAATGCAAATGCTTGAATACTACAAAGGTCTACTCGAACATTTACAAAATAAATAAAAACTTTCACACGCCAGCAGTTCATCATGCAGGCGTGTGAGAACATGATTCTACATGGCATAACGATTTAAAGAGTTTAAAGGTACATGCAATGTTTCGTCTTGTGAAAATACTTCAAGCAGGTGGTCAATTGTCGCTCTAACTCTAGGAGCCATCAATGCGCGATGTGGAAATTGCATCACCAATTCATAACTACCTGAATCGTGTAATCCCAGTAGCACAACTTTAAGTTTGCCTGAAACAAGATGTTTCCATGCATGATGTATGCCAACTTGTGCGATACCCATACCCAAACAGGCAGCTTGAGCAAGTGCTTCAGGAGCGGATAAAGTCAATGCGGCGGTTTCTATATCCAGTGTGGTAATGCTGCCATCAGCCGCTCTAAAGTTCCAAAGGGAAAACTTACCACCAAGAAAACGCCGCACAATCAGCTTGTGTTGCTTAAGTTCTTGCGGCGTACGCGGCACACCTTCACGCTCCAAATACTCAGGTGATGCGACTAGAACCAGATTCATGTGGCAAATCGGGCGTGAAACTAACGCCGAATCTGCAATATGCCCGCCTCTAATCGCTAAATCGTAACCATCACCTACTAAATCTATAACTCGGTCATCGAAGTCTATTTCTACGGATAAGGCTGGGTAACGCATTAAAAGTTCTGGCAATGCTGGTATTAGTTGGTCACGTCCAAATGCGGCACTGGTCGATATGCGTACATGACCGCTCGTTTCGCCCCGCTGTGCTGCGATGGAATCCACAGCCGAATCAAGTGCCTCAAGGGCAACGCGGGCTTGTTTAAGAAATGCAGTTCCTTCATCGGTGAGACTGAGCGTGCGGGTGGTACGATTCATCAATCGCACCCCAAGTGCCTGTTCGAGACTGGCAATGTTCTTGCTGACGGCTGCCGAACTAATTCCCATCGAGCGAGCGGCGGCAGCAAAACTGCCAACATCTGCCGCCTGCACAAAAGAAAGAATTGAACGCACGCGCTGTGATAATTCCATAAAGTTTATCCTTTAGTTTTAATTGATAGGTTGTAACAAAGCGTTTGTGAATTTCTAATTGCTAACTTTAAGTTATTAAATAATCAACTATATAGCATCTTATAGTTAATGATTTCAAATAGTAAAATTCGCCGCAATCGAGCATTAAATAACTCACGATAGTTGCCATGTCGTGTTATTCGTTGATTTTTAGGCAATTTTTATATTTTAGGAGACGCATAATGTTGAACTTTGAATTTCATAATCCAACTCGTATCGTATTTGGTCAAAACACGATTCCTCGGCTCGACACGCTGGTGTCAAAAGAAGCTCGCGTGTTGATTCTGTACGGCGGACAAAGTGCGGAGAAAAATGGTACGTTATCTGAAGTTCGGACAGCACTAGGACAACGCAAGTGTTGTGAGTTCGGTGGTATCGAACCCAATCCCAGTTATGAAACCTTGATGAAAGCCGTCGAACTGGTGCGTGTTGAAAAAATAGATTTTTTGCTAGCAGTTGGTGGTGGTTCTGTTATTGACGGCACCAAGTTTGTTGCTGTTGCCGCCAATTTTGCAGGCGACCCGTGGCAGATTCTTGAAACGTTTGGCGGTGCCGTTACCCAGGCACTTCCGCTTGGTACGGTGTTGACTTTGGCAGCAACAGGGTCGGAAATGAATTCTACGTCAGTGATTACGCGCAAACAGACAAAAACCAAGGCATTCTTTACCTCACCTTTGGTTTTCCCGCAGTTCTCGATTCTCGACCCGACGAAAACTTACACTTTGCCAGCCCATCAATTGGCAAATGGCGTAGTGGATTCGTTCACTCACATCACTGAACAATATTTGACATATCCAGTCGATGCACGAGTTCAAGATAGATTTGCCGAAGGTTTGTTGCAAACGTTGATTGAAATCGGGTTGAAAGTCGTAAATGAGCCTGCGGATTACGATACGCGAGCCAACTTGATGTGGACAGCTACTATGGCGTTAAACGGTCTAATTGGCGCAGGAGTGCCACAAGACTGGGCAACCCATTTGGTTGGTCATGAACTTACTTCACAGTTCAGTCTGGATCACGCGCAAACTCTCGCTGTTTTACTTCCATCGATGCTTCATGTTCGACGTGATAGCAAACATGCTAAATTGCTTCAATACGCCGAACGTGTTTGGAATATAACCAACGGGGATGAAAATTATCGGATTGACGTGGCAATCGAAAAAACTCGCAGTTTCTTTGAAAGCCTTGGTGTCAAAACTCGCCTTTCTGATTACGGCATTTTTGAAGATGCAATCGATGGATTGGTTCAGCAACAGCAGGCACATGGAATGACCCAGTTGGGAGAACGGCAGGACGTGACCATAGAAATAAGTCGTAAAGTCTTCGTTGCAAGCCTTTAAGCCATTTTTATTTTGGAGAGCATCAATGCGGGTATCAATCGTTTATGACAGTGGTTATGGTCATACAGCCAAGCAGGCTCAGGCAATTGCGGAGGGCGTGTGTCGCGTTCCAGAAACCGAAGCGAAATTGATTGCTGTTGCTGATGCTTCCATTCCGTGGGATACGCTAGAGGTCAGTGATGCCATTATTTTTGGCTCGCCTACCTATAATGGTCTGGTGACGGCTAAATTCAAACAGTTTATGGAGGATACAACCACGCCAGTTTGGCTACCTCAAAAGTGGCACAACAAAATCGCTGCTGGATTCACCAATTCTGGGGCAATGCACGGCGACAAGCTAAATTCGCTAATTTCGATGTCGCTGTTTGCCGCTCAGCACGGAATGATTTGGGTCGGGTTAGATTTGTTTTCTGGTCGTTCTGACGATGAGCTAAATCGAGTTGGAAGTTGGTTAGGAGCGATGGCACAGTCGAATGACGAATCGTCAGAGCTTTCTCCTATTCTAAGTGACCTGAAAACCGCCGCTCACCTTGGTGAGCGAGTGGCTAACATTTGCCACCGTTTCAACCACGGTTAAATCGCTATGTTTTTTACACGCGTCGCACTCCTCGCTGCAATTTTAAAAAGGAGAAAAGAAATAGAAATTTTGTGTTTTAGTTGTTCCAAATGGGAAAGATTCATCTCGACTGAGCGTAGTTGAGATGAATCCAAAAATCCAACTTTTACATGAAGTTTTTGGGAGCAGAACTTTGCCACGAAGGTAATTTTTCAATCGCACCATACCAACGTGGAATTTCAACATAACCATCCATCGGATATTGCGCCATCGTCGCCAAATCCAAAAACGACCCAACAGAAAAATCTGCAAGCGTTACCGTATCGCCAACTAACCAATCACGTCCTTTCAAATGCGCTTCTAAAACATCGGCAAAGCGACGGAATTTCTCTGTTCCTTTTTCTAATTCTATTGCGTCGGCTTCGCCTAAATTTCGGACTTTTTTAATCAAATGTTCAAAAATAAAAATGCCACACGCACTGCCAAAATGCCCTGTTTGCCAAAATTGCCAGCGCACAATATCCGCTTGAATGCGTGGGTTAGAGGGAAATAACGTATTATTTGAAACTTTAGAACACAGGTATTGCATGATGGCATTCGATTCCCACAACACAAAGTCGCCATCTGTTAAAGTAGGAATCATGTGATTCGGATTTAAACGTACAAATTCCGGTTGCATTTGTTCACCTTGCATCACATCAAGCGCATGTAATTCGCATTCTAAATTTAAATGATGTAATACCGCGACAACTCGACGAGAATTTGGTGAAATGGGAAAATGATACAGTTTCATAAAAACTCCTAGAACACAGTGGAAATTATTACTTGCTTATTGCAAGTGACTATATATTTACATATAAACTTGCTTTTTACAAGTAACTATTTTTATAAATTCAAAATCGATTTAATTGATGAAAAAAACAACAGAAGAATATCGTTCAAAATGTCCACTCTCCATTGCGTTAGAATTTATCGGTGATAAATGGAGTTTAGTGATTGTGCGTGATTTGTGTATGGGAAAAAACAAGTACGGTGATTTTCAAAGTTCACCAGAGGGTATTCCAACTAATATTCTTGCCAATCGATTACGCAAATTAGAAGAAAACGGCATTGTAATTAAAGAGCCTTATCAAGAAAGACCAACGCGATATGCGTATTTTTTAACCGAGAAAGGCGCGGATTTATTACCTGTTTTGCAACAACTGGTTATTTGGACGCAAAAATATGTGCCGGATTGTTTAACGCCACCTGAACAATTTTTTTCGATAACGCCACAGGATTTGTTGCTTAAACGCTAACGATAATTTAATGTGTTCAAACTCAAGTAAATATTTAATCCACAGACATTTATGACTTTAAATCCGGAATTATTCTTTTCTTTTTCGCCACTGCATCGCTTGCAATGGGAGGAAGCACAACAAAAATATGTCATTTTATATCCCGAAGGAATGGTTGAATTAAACCAAAGTTCAGCCGAAATTTTGAAACTTTGTGATGGTTCACGCCAACTCGTGCAACTCGTGCAAGAGTTAGAAACAAAATTTGAAACCACCGGTTTAACCGATGACATTACCAATTTTTTAGAGGTTGCCTTAAAAAATGGCTGGATTACCCAAAACTAATACGCCCCCACGTTGGCTACTTGCAGAATTAACGTATTCGTGTCCATTGCAATGCCCGTATTGCTCAAATCCACTCGATTACACGTCATATAAAAATGAATTGTCTACAGACGATTGGAAACGGGTTTTAACGCAAGCACGACAAATGGGCGCGGTGCAACTAGGTTTTTCAGGCGGTGAACCGCTCACACGCCCTGATTTAGTTGAATTAGTGCAACATGCGCGAGAATTAGGTTATTACTCGAATCTGATTACGTCAGGTTATGGGCTAACCGAAGAAAAAATTGTGCAACTTAAAAGTGCAGGTTTAGACCATATTCAAGTCAGTATTCAAGCGAGTTCGCAAGAATTAAACGACCATATTGCTGGCACAGCCTCGTTTGAACATAAACAAAATGTGGCGCGTTTGGTGAAAAAACACGGTTATCCGATGGTGTTATGTGTGGTGCTTCATCGGGAAAATATCCATCAAATGCCCGAAATTTTGGATATGGCAGAAGCGTTAGGCGCAGACTATTTAGAACTTGCCAATACGCAATATTATGGTTGGGCGCATATTAACCGTGATTTGCTTTTGCCGACCAAAGAGCAATTTGAAACTGCCGAAGCCATCGCACAAGCGTTTAAAGAAAAAGTCGCCGGCAAAATGAAAATTTATTATGTCGTGCCAGACTTTTATGAAGACCGTCCGAAAGCGTGTATGAATGGTTGGGCAACAACATTTTTAACAATTGCGCCAGACGGCATGGCGTTGCCGTGTCATTCAGCGCGAGAATTACCTAATTTTAGCTGTCCAAATGTGAAAGATTTTAGCGTATCTGAAATTTGGAATGACTCAAAAGCATTCAATTTCTTTCGTGGTTTTGAATGGATGCAAGAACCTTGTCGCAGTTGTGATGAAAAAGAAAAAGATTTTGGTGGGTGTCGTTGCCAAGCCTATTTACTGACGGGTGATGCCAGCGCAACTGATCCGGTGTGTAGCAAATCGCCGCAACATGGCGTAATTGATGACTTAATCGCCTCAGCGCGAACCGTTGCCTTATCGGATAATGAAAAACCGTTAGTTTTTCGGAATAGTAAAAATTCGCGACGATAAAAAAATGTGATGAAATCAAAAAGGATTACATTGTCACTTGTTGGGATTACTGCTTTTTTATCAACGTGTTTTGCCGCAGATGATAAATTTACAGACATGTCATTAGAAGAATTAGTCGATGTGAAAACCACATCGATTACTAAAATGCCAATGTCTTTAAATAAATCGCCCATGACAGCGTATGTCATCTCACAAGACGAAATTAGTCATCAAGGCTATCGTTTTCTTATCGATATTTTGAAAAATACGCCTGAATTTTATGTCACCAATTTAGCTCAAACTGAAAAAGCAGTTACCGAAATTTACATTCGTGGCATTTTTGCGAATAACAAAATCACGTTACTGGTCGATGGTAATAAAATCAAAGCACCAACAGGCGAACCGACGACGTTTTATAATGCAATGCCACTCATTGGTGTAAAACAAGTTGAAATTAGTTTAGGGGCATCTTCATCTATTTATGGTGCAGATGCCATGCTTGCCACTATCAATTTAGTAACGACAGCAGGTGATGATTTAGAGGGAGTGAAAGTTAAAGCAACCGGTGGAAATGCTGACACAGAAGAAGTTCAAGTCGCCGCTGGAAAAAAGATAAATGAGGATATTAACGTTTCGCTAACGGGAAGTTTTCATCATTCAGGTCAAGAGAATTTAAGGAAAAATTATCCTGCAATTTATGGCAATGCAGTTGTTGATTTGAACTTAGCTGAACAAAACTCGAATTTGCATTTCAAAGCCAATTATAAAGATTTAACCGTCAGCTATTACCGCACAGAAACTAAAAATAACAATGCCCTTTCATTTACGCCCAAGCAATATTCCGGCGTACCCATTTGGGAACCGACTAATCAAACGGCAAATATTACTTATAATTTAGACATCAATCCGTTTTGGCAATCAAAATCCAGTTTGAGTTATGAAAGTACCGAACTATCAAAAGATTCAAGCTATCGAACAGGTCTTGCACCTAATCAGGATATGACATGGTTTGGTGAAGCACTGCGTTTTTCAGAAACCGTTGCTTATCTCAAAGGGGATGTTAATTGGCTAAGTGGCATTGAACTTAGTGCCATGAATTCGTTACCCAGAAACCAATATAATGTGCCAGCTTTGCCAAAATATCATCTCAAATATCAAAATTATGCCGTTTATACGCAACTCAATTATGACGTAACTGAAACGCTCGCCGTAAATGGTTCACTGCGAATGGATGCGGATTCTCGTTACTCGCCAGTTTTCAATCCACGGTTTGGTTTTTCTTGGCAAGCAATAGAAAAACTTCGTTTTTTTGGTTCTGTTGGAACTTCTTATTTAGCTCCTGCGCCTTCTTCGATGTATGAGACATGGAATATGCCAACGGATCCCGCTTATGGTCGTCCTAATTTGAATCTGCGTCCTGAAAAAACAATGACTTCAGAATTGGGCATTAACACTGAACTATTTAAAGGCAATGCGCTCAAACTGTCAGGATTTTTGAACGATGGTAAAGACCTTATCAGATTGACAAATGTAGGAAAGCTAGGTTATTGGGACAATATTGCAACATCTCAAACGTATGGTCTTCAAATAGTAGAGCGCCACGCATTTACGCATAATTTAAATGTAGATGTCAGTTATACGCTAACCAAAGGACAGCAAGATGCAGAAAAACTAAATCGCGAGGTGAATATTACTAACATTCCTGAACACATGATTAAAAGTAATTTGATGTATGCTTGGAATAACTTTACTTTCCGTTTTACAGGACGATGGTTTGACCATATCGGCACACATGAATCGAATAAAATCAACAAGGGAAATCCGATACATGGTGCGGCGATTTTTGACAGTAATATTCATTATGCCCAATCAATTTGGGCAACAGAATTCAGCGTGGATTTAGGCGTAAATAATTTATTCGACACCAAATACTATGTCGTGCCTTTATACGATAATTTTGGTGGCAGTCTGTCTGCTCAACCGCAAGAAACACGGCGTGTTTATCTAACAGTTGGTTTATCTTATTGATTTATTTTCCAACGCCGTCTGGCATGCTAAACAATATTTGCATGCAATGGCGAGGCGGCGTTTTTCAGGGATTGGCTCACCACATTCTTCACATTCAAGCGCAGACTCACCGGTATACATGGCTTTTCGCGCTTCTTCGATAAAAAGTTCGGTCATTTTATCCATGCGTTCAATAATAGCATCCGTGCCACCTGCCCATGCCGCTGACATACTAACAACCTAACCTTGAATGGCGCGTGCAACGGCTTCGGCGACTTTAATGCCATCGATTGCCGCAGATAAAATACCACCCGCATAACCCGCACCTTCGCCTGCAGGATATAAACCAGCCGTATTTAAACTTTGGAAATTTTCCCCGCGTTTAATTCGAATCGGTGATGACGTGCGAGTTTCAACACCGGTCAAAAGTGCATCGTGCATGGCAAAGCCTCTAATTTTTTTGTCAAAGGCAGGCAAGGCTTCACGAATCGCCGTAATCGCGTAATCAGGCAGGGCAGAACTTAAATCCCCTAATTTTACTGATGGTGTGTAAGACGGTTGCACGCCACCAAATTGTGTAGAGGGTTTTCCCACCAGAAAATCACCGACTAATTGCGCTGGCGCAGCATAATTTTCGCCGCCAAGTAAAAAGGCTTGTCTTTCCCAATGCCGCTGTAAATCCACGCCGGCTAACACATGCTGTGGATAATCTATTTCTGGCGTAATACCGACAACAATTGCACTATTCGCATTACGTTCGTTGCGCGAATATTGGCTCATGCCGTTGGTGACAACATGACCTTCTTCTGACGTTGCCGCCACCACTGTTCCACCTGGACACATACAAAAACTGTAAACAGAACGCCCATTTTTGCAATGATGCACCAGTTTGTAATCCGCTGCGCCTAACAAAGGATGTCCAGCATTGTTACCAAAACGGCATTGATCGATTAACGATTGCGGATGTTCTATGCGAAATCCCATCGAAAACGGTTTAGCTTCCATATAAACACCACTGCGTTGCAACATTGCAAAAGTATCGCGTGCGCTGTGACCGATTGCTAAAACAACGTGCGAACTTTCAATCATTTCGCCGTTAGATAATTGCACGCCTCGAATTTGACCGTTTTCAATCAATAATTCATCAACACGGCTCTGGAAACGAATTTCACCGCCCAGAGATTCAATCGTCCCTCTGATTTTTTCAACCATTGAGACTAAACGAAAAGTACCAATATGCGGCTTGCTTAAATATAAAATTTCTTCAGGTGCGCTGGCTTTGACAAATTCTTGCAATACTTTACGCCCATAATAATTAGGGTCTTTGATTTGCGTGTACAATTTGCCGTCTGAAAAAGTTCCCGCTCCGCCTTCACCAAATTGAACATTAGATTCAGCGTTAAACGCGCGTTGTCGCCATAAACCGAACGTGTCTTTAGTTCGTTCACGAACGGATTTACCGCGTTCTAACATAATGGGTTTAAAACCCATTTGCGCTAAAATCAACGTGGTGAGTAAACCACAAGGACCAGCACCGATAACAATTGGGTGAATTTTATTTGTGGGTGCAGCGTAGGTGATTAAATTGTATTCTGTGTTAGGTGTAACGCTGATGTGATTATCATCGGCAAAACGTGCCAGAATTTTCGCTTCATCAAGCACTTCAACATCAATGGTATACACCATCATAATGGCATCTCGTTTACGCGCATCGTAACCTTGACGAAAAATATGGTAACGAATAAATTCATTCAAATCGATTTGTAGCCGATAAAGTACAGCAGATTGCAAGTCACTGGCAGAATGATTAAGAGGGATTTTGAGTTCAGTGATTCTTAGCATGAGTTTTTGAATAGTTAAGTTGGTTAAAAATTTAAGTAATACTTAATGCGTTAAATTGGCAAGGTTGTTATCATCATCACTTTTACAATCAATTTGTTCGTTTGTTTTGTATATTGTAAAATGCGAACCAAGCTGCTGCGCGGCGCATTTAAAATTAACCCAATAAAAAAATAGCCTAGGAAAAGAAAATGGATATATCACCAGAATTGTTACAAAAAAAAATTCTTATTGTTGACGATGCTGCTTCAATGCGGACGTTAACAAAAGCCATTTTGCGCGAGGCTGGTTTCGCTCATGTTTTTGACGTTCCAGGTGGTCGCGAAGCGTTAATGATGATGGCGAAAGTTAAAATTAACGTAGTAATTTGTGACTGGAATATGCCAGGCATGAGCGGTATTGAATTGTATCAAGCCGTTAAAGAAGACGATAAATTGGCTGTGCCACCTTGGATTATGCTTACTTCTTCAGGTGAAGCAGACAAAGTAAAAGAAGCTATTTCTGTAGGCATTACTTCTTATATCGTCAAACCATTCAAACCAGATAATTTGATCAATCAACTTGTTGCAAAATTAAAAGCCGGTTAATTAAACCTTCAATGACGTAATCATGACAACCTGTCGTGATTACGTCAAAACCGCTACTCCGCCTCGGTTGTTTCCACCGCTGCCACATAATTACAACTTTTTTGTGGACATACTTTTTCAATACCACGTTTTTTGCTTTCTTTAAGCATCAGCACCGGCCAATGGCGTGTTGGGCATACTTCGTCGAGTGGTGCGTACCATAACGCATAATCACAACTCGGATAATTCTCACACGAATAAAATAATTTGCCGCTGCGTGCTTTGCGCTTGAAAATCTGTCCTTTTTTACATTGTGGACATTGAACGCCGGTATCTTGTGGTTTTTCGAGTGGTTCAATATATCGACAATTAGGATATGCACTGCAACCGATAAATTTGCCATAACGACTGCTTTTATACACTAATGTCGACTTGCATTCAGGGCATTCTCGACCTTCTACGACTTCCGGTTCGGCTTGTACGCTATCAGATAAATTGCGCGTGTAATTACAGGTCGGGTAATCTGTGCAACCAATGAAACGTCCGTTTCGACCTAAACGAATCGACAACACTTTGCCGCATTGTGGGCAGAGTTCGTCTATTGCTTCTTGCGTGACATCTTTTCGTTGAACACTCGTTTCTTTTTCGCGTACTAATTCACCGAATGGTTGCCAAAAATTGTGCATCAAGGGAATCCACGCTTTTTCACCTCGTGCAACCGCATCTAAATCGTCTTCTAAGTTTGCCGTGAAACTGTAATCAACGTACTTCGTGAAATGTTCGGTTAAAAATTTATTCACAATTCGCCCTACGTCGGTAGGATGAAAACGTTTTGTTTCGAGTGTGACGTATTCTCGATTTTGCAGAGTTGAAATAATTGACGCATACGTTGAAGGTCGTCCAATGCCATATTCTTCTAAGGCTTTGACCAAGCTGGCTTCACCGTAACGCGGTGGCGGTTCGGTAAAATGCTGTGCAATCAGCACGTCATTTAACTTTACCAGATCGCCTTCATTTAGAGGCGGCAGAAAACTTTCCTTATCATCACCTTCTTTTGAATCGTCTTTGCCTTCCAAATACACCGCCATAAATCCTGCATTTGCAATTGATGAACCGGTAGCACGAAAAACATGTTTTCCATCTGCACAGCTCAAATCAACCGCCACACTGTTTAAGGTCGCATGAATCATTTGGCAAGCAATG
>DALYHZ010000038.1:0-14132 GCA_031970635.1 Methylococcaceae bacterium
CAACAAATTATTATTTGTCGCGGCATTGTGTTTAATTTTAAGCATGTATGGCGGAGGATTTGCAACGGTTCCGGCTTATTTAGCAGATTTATTTGGCACACAAATGGTCGGCGCAATTCACGGTAGATTACTTACTGCATGGGCAACAGCTGGTGTTTTAGGTCCTGTGATTGTGAATTACATGCGCGATTACCAACTCGGTTTAGGTATTCCACGCGAACAAGTTTATAACCAAACGATGTGGATTTTGGCGGGACTTTTAATTATCGGCTTGATTTGCAACGTGCTAATTCGTCCTGTTGACGAAAAATGGTTTATGTCTGCTGACGAACTCGCGCATGAAAAACATTTGGCGCAAGACAAAATTCATGAAGAAGAAGTCAGCGCAGATGAGACCGATGATATGGTGACATCGACCCCGATTATTTTGGTTTATGCGGCATGGACAATCGTAGGCATTCCATTAACGTGGGGTATTTACAAAACGTTCATGAATGTCAGTAAATTTTTTGTATAACGACTATGACTGAAAATCGGCTTATCGAATTAGAAATCAAAGTCGCCTATCAAGACGATTTACTGCAAACGTTAAATACCATTATCGCCACGCAACAACAGCAAATTGACCGACTCGAGCGCGCATACAAAACGATGCACGAGAAGGTCAACAGTTTGGCTTTAAAGATGCCGGAGGAATCGTCGCTGGTGCATGAAATTCCGCCGCATTATTAAGCAAGTATGTTAATTCGCGTGGCGTTGTGGCTAATCGTATTGTGTTTGCCATTATTTTTAATCGCGAAAGCGTTGTTAATTTTGACCTTCGTTGTTTTCGCCACGTTTGCCACGCAATTTGCCGCATTTGTATTGCTCGCAGGATTTGGTTTACTTGTGTTTGCGGGGTTATTTGGAATTTTGCAACGTTTTTGGCGCGTGCTGAGGCATTATTTTTCAGCAGAACAGCACGGACAACGCGAAGTTCTTTTCATAAAAAATAAACAATCTCATCATCAACGGTTGCTACATTTTCAACGTTTGCAATTGACTTATTTTAAAGAATTGCAACGCAAACGCCTGCTCGAAAAAAATAACCGGAAGCAAATTAACGCACTGTCAACGGCGATTGAACGGGATTTGCAAGGCATCAAACATGTACTTTCTAAGGATCATTTTTCGCAATTACACGATGAAAATCGCCGTTATCGAATGCAACAAAACGAGCAAGCTCTGTTAAAATTGCATCAGAAAATCGCAACTCTTACTGGCAAATGACTATGTTGAAAAACTGGCTTTTAAATATGGTGAATACGGTTCACGCGCTTAAAACCGAAAACTTAAAATGGAAAAACGATAATCAAGCCCAGCAAGCCGCATTAAAACAGGCACAAGTGCTAGCTGAAAAAGCCTTGATTGCCGAATTAAAAAAACGCAGTCGCCAGTTAAAACATGAGTTGACGCTTTTGCAAACTCAGCACAATGCCGAATTGCTGATGTTTAAAACAAAATGCAAACAAGATGTTAAAGACTACAAACAATATCTTGCCTCGCTAGACCAGCTCAAAGATTCTATTCAAAGCAGTTACACGCATTTGCCCGAAGCGGTCGCGTTCACGATTCATCATCATGCGAAATATTTGCTTAACGAAATGTGGGAAACCACCGAATTTGAAGAGAAAATGCGCCGCGAAATTCAACTTATCCGTTTTATGTCAACGGTGCATGAAGATGCGCGTCTGTATTTGGAAGGGGAAAACAAAGAGAGTTTGCCCGAACGAACGTTAGAGTTTATCGAAAAAGGTTAGCAAATTCGCGGCAGTTGCTCACCGCTGAGTAACATCAATTGCCGAGCCACGCCCATTGCGGTTTCTAACACAACCGTACCGTTTTTATCCACATTTGTAACCGTTCCAATTTGTTGTGCTTGTTGTCCGAGTGGATGTTGACGCAATAACGCTAAGGTTTTTTCGGTTTCTTCGGGTGACACAAATAGAACAAAACAGGCTTCATTTGCCACATACAGTGGGTCAAACCCTAAAATTTCGCAGGCACTGTTTACGTCATTATGAATGGGGATTTTCGTTTCTTGAATGACAAAACGCTGTCCCGATGTTGCGGCTAATTCCAACAAACCACTCGCTAAACCGCCGCGTGTCAAATCACGCAAACAGTGTAAATCTATAACGCTGACTAATTCCTGTATTAAACCCGATAAATCCGCGCAATCGCTTTGAATTTGGCTGTCAAACGCGACACCTTCACGCGCGAGCATAATCGCCATGCCGTGACGAGCAATGTCGCTGTTAATGATAATGCTATCACCGGTTTGAATGCGTTGTGGTGCGATGCAAACATTAGACGCAACTGCACCAATTCCTGCGGTATTGATATAAATACCGTCGCCTTTGCCTTTATCGACAACTTTGGTGTCGCCTGTAACAATCGACACACCAGCCGCTTGAGCCGTATCGTGCATCGATTGCAAAATGCGTTTTAAATCTGAAATCGCAAAACCTTCTTCCAAAATCAAACCACAGCTTAAATACAATGGTTTCGCGCCACTCATCGCTAAATCGTTTAACGTGCCGCACACTGCTAATTTACCAATATCGCCACCGGCAAAAAATACAGGGTTAATCACATACGAATCCGTGGTGAAGGCTAATTTTTGTTCACCAATGGGAAATACGGCGCAATCGTGTTTTTGTTGCAGCAACGAATTATCAAAAATCGGTTGAACTGTGGAATCTAATAATTGTTGCATTAACCGACCGCCACCACCGTGAGCAAGTACGATTTGTTCATAATGCAGTGGAGTAGGGCAGTTGAGAGTGAAATCAGTCATAAAGTCTCATTATGTTCATTTACTACTTCACCCCACTACAAAAAATAGTGGGGCTTGTTCAGGTGAAAGATATTAAGTAATTACAGTGGGTTCAGTGCGACCTGTACGCGATTTCACGCCACAGAATTTTTCCGCCAATTCAATCAATTCAGCCAATGCCACTTGTGGGTCTTGATTATGTTTTTCTGCATCAGGCTCAAAACGTTCAATGTAAATGCGTAACGTCGCGCCAACCGTTCCCGTTCCAGATAAACGAAACACAATGCGTGAGCCGTTTTCAAAACCAATTCTAAAACCTTGATTTGCGCTCGTCGAACCATCAACAGAATCGTGATAACAAAATTCGTCGGCATATTTCACAACATACTCGCCGAATTTTTGACCTGTGAGTGTCGTAATTTGTTCGCGCAAACTCGTCATCATGGCATTCGCAATATCCGTTTCAACTGCTTCATAATCGTGGCGACTGTAAATATCTCGCCCAAATTTTTGCCAATGTTCATGCACAATTTCGGCAACCGTTTGACGACGACGCGCAATCAAATTCAGCCAAAATAAAACAGCCCAAAGCCCGTCTTTTTCGCGAACATGTTGCGAACCGGTGCCGAAACTTTCCTCACCGCAAAGCGTAATTTTGTTTGCATCAAGCAAATTGCCAAAGAATTTCCAACCTGTTGGCGTTTCATAGCAAGGAATTTTGTAATGTGCCGCCACTCTATCAACCGCTTGGCTGGTTGGCATGGAACGCGCCACACCTTTTAATCCTTCTTTAAATGCAGGAATGAGAGTGGCATTAGCGGCAAGAATTGCCAAACTGTCGCTTGGTGTGACGAAAATGCCTTTGCCTAAAATCATATTTCTGTCGCCATCACCGTCAGAGGCCGCGCCAAAAATAGGCGCATCTTCGCTAAACATAAAATCCGCTAATTCTTTGGCATAAATCAAATTTGGGTCTGGATGATGTCCTGCAAAATCTTCGAGTGGCGTGGCATTTCGTACAGCACTTTCTGGCGCACCGAGCATGTCAATTAAGATTCTTTTGGCGTAAGGACCTGTGACGGCGTGCATTGCATCAAAACACAACGTAATAAAACTGTTTTTAATGCTTTGACGAAGCAAGTCAAAATCAAAAATAGATTCCATAAGTTGCGCGTAATCTGCAACGGAATCGATAATCGTGATTTTTAAACCATCAATTTCTTGCAAGCCGATTTGGCTTAAATCAATTTCTGGCAATTCAGCGAGTTTGTAGCTTTCTATTTCTTTACTGCGTGCAAAAAAAGCAAGCGTGTCTTTTTCGGGAGCTGGACCTCCGTTACTGACATTGTACTTAATACCAAAGTCTTCATTTTCGCCTGCGGGATTATGACTTGCTGACAAAATCAAACCGCCAAACGCACCATATTTGCGAATAATGTGTGAGGCGGCAGGCGTTGAAAGCAGACCATTTTGTCCAATAATCAATTCACCAAAACCATTTGCGGCGGCAATTTTAATAATGGTTTGAATGGCTTCACGGTTGTAATAACGTCCATCGCCGCCAATTACGAGGGATTTACCTTGAAAATCGGGCAACACATCGAAAATAGATTGCACAAAATTTTCTAAATAATGCCGCTGTTTAAAGACTTTTACTTTTTTTCGCAAACCTGATGTTCCAGGATTTTGATCATGATAAGTTTGAGTAAGTATTGTTTTTATGTGCATAATAATCCTCAATAAAGTGGTATGGGTGTTGCTGATAAAAAAGTACATCAAAATGTTTTTAAAGTGTAGGAGAAATATGTTACGCGCTTATTTATTATTATGTCTTAGTTTATTTACTGTGCCAGTTATTGCGGCAACAGAAGTTTATCCAAATCAGATTTGGTTATTGGTTGATACGAAGGCAAAAAAAATCGAAGTCAAAAAAGGGGAAGAAACCGTTGAGACGCTCGATAGTATTGCAATTGGACGCGGCGGTGCGGGTTTGAAAACGCATCGTGGCGATAATATTACCCCACATGGGGAGTATCGAATTGGTTGGATTGGTGAGAAAAGTACGTTTCGGCGTTTTTTTGGCTTAACCTATCCGTCGGTTGACGATGCCGAAAATGCGTTCGAAAAAGGTGTTATTAACGAAAGTGTTTATAAACGAATTGTTTCAGCGCATCAACGTAATCAAATTCCACCTCAAGACACCCCGTTGGGTGGACAAATTGGCATTCATGGCTTAGGTAGCGCGAATGCGCGGGTTCATGAAGTTTTTGATTGGACGCACGGATGTATTGCATTAACAAACGCGCAAATCGATCATTTAAGCCAAATAGTTGATACCGGCATGCTGGTTAAAATAAAATAAAACTGGAAAATATGGCTGTGGGTGGTTAAAATTATTCCCAGCTATAATTGAGTTTTGTAGTAAAAGTTCTCGTTAAGTTCTCATTTTAAAAAGGAAAGTCCCATGAAAAAATTTGTTAAATTATCAATGATCGCTTTAGTTGCTAGCGTTGTTGTTGGCTGTGCAAGCACCGATGATATTACACATTTGCAATCACAAATTGACTCATTGAAAACATCAGTTGCACAAGCAACAGCAGATGCTAACAGCGCACAAAGTGCAGCAGCTGACGCAGCAGCACGCGCAGCAGCAGCTGAATCAGCTGCAAACCGTGCAGCACAATACGCACAAGACACAAACAGCAAATTGGACAGCTTGTTCAAAAAATCAATGTTGAAATAATTCATTCATTGAATGCTGATGAAAAACCCTGTGGGCTTGCTCACAGGGTTTTTTTTTAACTCTCATTTTTTCTACTTTTTTATAATGCGTTTAATTCGAGGTTTTTCCAATTTATCAACTTTATCACGCGGTTGTGTACTGACAATTGGTAATTTCGACGGTGTACATTTAGGACATCGAACTGTAATCGAAACGTTGGCAACACGCGGACGCGAACTCAATTTACCAACAGCCATTATGTTGTTTGAACCGCAACCATTAGAATATTTTTTAGCCGATAATGCGCCATCACGTCTTATGCGTTTGAGAGAAAAAATATTGGCATTAAATTCTTTGCCACTCGATTACGTAGTAATTGTGCGATTTAATCAAATTCTAGCTGACTACGAACCGGAACAATTTATTCGTCAAATTTTAGTATCCAAACTTAATGTTAAACACCTTGTCATCGGAGACGATTTTCATTTTGGTAAAGCACGCCGCGGTAATTTCAAGCTGTTGCAAGAACAAGGGCAATTGTTAGGATTTTCTGTGGAAAAATCGACAACTTATCGTCACACGGATTTGCGTATTAGTAGTACCTTAATTCGAGATGCGTTAAATGCTGGTGATTTAGGACAGGCAAAACGTTTATTAGGTCGAGATTATTCAATTTGTGGGCGAGTTGCACAAGGCGATCAGTTAGGGCGAACACTCGGATTCCCTACTGCAAATATTAAAATGTTACGCCGAAATACGCCGATTCGCGGTGTGTTTGCTGTTACCATGACGGGCATTGATAATCGTGAATTTCAAGGCGTGGCAAATGTCGGCACACGTCCAACTATTGATGGAAAGCGTAAAGTCATTTTAGAAACGCATTTATTTGATTTTAATCAAGATATTTACGGATGTTATGTCAGTGTGCAATTCAAACATAAATTGCGTGATGAATTACGCTTTACATCGTTGGAAGAATTGCAACGGCAAATTTGTCATGATGTTATTGTCGCAAAGGAATTTTTTAATAGTAGAACGTGTTAAAATTCAATTTCCTTAATTTTATAGTGGGTAAAAAGATGGCTGCACATATTGGTTTAATTGGTTTAGCGGTAATGGGACAAAATTTAGTTCTGAATATGAACGACCACGGTTTTAACGTCGCGGTATTTAATCGCACGACAAGTGTGGTAGATGAATTTTTAAACGATGCTGCAAAAGGTACAAACGTTATCGGTACACATTCGCTTGAAGAATTAGTTGAAAGTTTACAAACACCACGCATTGTGATGTTAATGGTAAAAGCAGGTGACGTAGTTGACCAATATATTGATAAGTTAATTCCGTTGCTATCTGAAGGCGATATTATTGTGGATGGCGGTAATTCTTTGTTTACGGATACAAATCGTCGCACGGCTTTGTTAAGTGAAAAAGGATTGAATTTTATTGGTACAGGGGTTTCAGGTGGAGAAGAAGGCGCAAGAAATGGTCCTTCTATTATGCCAGGTGGAAATCCTGCCGCGTGGGAAACAGTGAAACCGATTTTTCAAGCTATTAGCGCACATGTTGACGATGAACCTTGTTGTAATTGGGTTGGTGATAAAGGCGCAGGGCATTATGTCAAAATGGTGCATAACGGTATTGAATACGGTGATATGCAATTGATTTGCGAGGCGTATCAATTACTTTCTGAAGGTTTGGGTTTAAATGCAGATGAATTGCACGCTGTTTTCAATGAATGGAATCAAGGCGAATTAGGTTCTTATTTAATTGAAATTACAACCGAAATTTTTGCCTATAAAGACGCAGACGGTTTGCCATTGGTTGAAAAAATCTTAGATACTGCTGGACAAAAAGGCACTGGAAAATGGACAGGCATTAACGCATTAGATTTAGGTATTCCATTAACGTTAATTGGCGAAGCGGTTTTTGCACGTTGTTTGTCGGCGCAAAAAGATGAGCGTGAACGCGCGGCACAGCGTTTACCAAAAACAAGCGGTTCTTTCACCGGTGATAAAGCGGCGATGATTCAAGCGATTGGTGAAGCACTTTATGCCTCAAAATTGATTTCTTACGCGCAAGGTTTTCGTTTAATGCGTGAGGCTTCAAAAGAATATGGATTTGATTTGAATTACGGTGATATTGCACTGATGTGGCGTGGCGGTTGTATTATTCGCAGTCAATTTTTAAATAACATTAAACAGGCGTATAACAAAAATCCTGATTTAGAAAATTTATTACTTGATGATTTCTTTGTAGACGCGATGCAAAAAGCGGAAGCGGGTTGGCGTAAAGCGGTGATTTTAGGCATTGAATTGGGAATTCCAACACCGACATTCTCATCTGCATTAGCGTATTTTGATGGTTATCGCAGTGCGCGATTACCTGCTAATTTATTGCAAGCACAACGAGATTATTTTGGCGCACATACTTATGAACGTATCGACGCGCCACGCGGTAAATTTTTCCATACCGATTGGACAGGGCAGGGCGGTAACGTTTCTGCGACGACTTATACGGTTTAATTTTTGACTCAAATATAAAAATGCCGCTGTTCTTTTTTATGGAACAGCGGCATTTGAATTTCAAAATAATTTTAAACTTTTAAAATTCTTCCCAATCATCATTGCCAACTGTAAACGTTGGATTCGGTGTTACTTTAGGTTTTGGCATTGATGCAGATTGTGTTGCTACAACTGGTTTGGTTTTTTCAGGAATAACAGTTTTAACAGATGTGCTTTTATTTCCTGAATCGTTGCCTATTTTGAATTGCGCCATTTCTGACGACAATTTGTTTGTTTGCGATTCTAATGAACCAGCCGCTGCGGCAATTTCTTCAACCATCGCTGCATTTTGTTGCGTTACATCATCCATTGAAGCGATGGCTTGGGCAACTTGTGCAATGCCAGCACTTTGCTGTTCAGATGCACTGGCAATTTCAGCGATGATATTTGTCACGCCTTGGATAGCATTTACAATGTCTTGCATCGTTTTACCTGCATCGGCAACTTGTTTACTGCCACCAGATACGCGTTCTACCGAATCACTGATTAAACGTTTAATTTCGCCGGCAGCATTAGCGGCACGTTGTGCTAAATTACGAACTTCAACCGCGACAACTGCAAATCCTTTGCCTTGTTCACCAGCTCTTGCCGCTTCAACGGCAGCATTTAATGCCAAAATATTGGTTTGGAAGGCAATATCATCAATAACAGAAATAATATCAACAATACGCAATGACGATTCGTTAATGTTTTCCATTGTTTTTACAACTTGTTCGACAACCGCAACACCTCTATTTGCTGTGTCGGTTGCGCCGCCGGCTAATTCATTTGCTTGTTTTGCATTGTCACTGTTATGTTGAACTGTTGAAGTTAGCTCGTGCATGCTTGCCGCTGTTTCTTCTAAACTTGCCGCTTGTTCTTCAGTACGATGCGATAAGTCATTATTACCGGTTGCGATTTCTTTTGCCGAAGAAGCGATAATGTCGGATGTTTCTTTCAGTTGATGCATCAAAACTTTTAGATTGTCAGCAATTGCATTCATTCCTGTTTTGGCTTGACCAAATACACCGGGATAATCTTTGGTGATTGATTGCGTTAAATCACCTTCTGCTAACGCATTTGCAATACGCAACACGTCGTTAAAGCCGGTATCGCAGGTTTCAACGTATGTATTCAAATTGTCGAGTACCGATTTGAACATAAATTCAAATTTTTTCGTATCTGAGCGTTTTGAAAAATCACCTTGTGCGCCAGCAGCAGCGAGTTTTTCAATTTCAGTGTTTACGGCTAAAAACGCATTTTTAACTGCATCTATTGCTGCAGTGATTTTGGCTTTATCACCCGGTAAACGTTCCATGTCTGGTGTAAAATCACCTTTCGAATATTGCGTGACCACGTCGACAATCTGCATTTTTACTGCGATATGCGCTTGCACGAGATGGTTAATACTTTCCGCTAAGGTTTTGTAAGAACCTTGAAATTTAGACGCGTCGATTTCTTCTTTAATCCAGCCATCCGCATGTTTTTTTGCCATCGCTTGTTGTGCGTCAATGAAAGCAATTAGCGTGTTTCGCATATTTTCCATCGATTTCAACATTGCACCAGCTTCATCATTGCGACTAGTGTCTATTTTTGAATTCAAATCACCGGCAGCAATGGCATTTGCCACAACTTGTACGTCACGGATTGATTGCAAAATACTGTGAATCATTTTACGGCTCATGATGAAAGCAACTAATAACCCAAAAATGACTAAACCGAATAAAATCAAAACTATAATTTGATAGTTTTTTTGAGAGGCTTCGTATTCTTCTTTACCACTATCATCTTGTATTTGAATTAAGCCTTCAAGGTCGCTATAAAAAGGGGTAAATAACGTCCGCACTGTTCCGCGTATGTGTTCCTCTAATTTCTCGTTTTCGCCTTTCTTAATCATTTCAAGAGCAGGTTTCACTGCTTCATCAACATAACGTTGACGGTCTACGAGATATTTTTCAGTCAATTTTGCTTCTTCTGGTGTAGAAGGTGTTGCAGCATAAATTGCCCAAAAAGTTTTAATCTCTTCTAAATTTTTTTCTATTGTTTCTGCATTCTTTTGAGCTTCGTCTTTAAAAACAACACTTGCAAGTAACAAGCGTCTGTTATCCATTGTTTTGGCTCTGATAGCCCCTAATGACTTAGTTGAAATCAGTTTATTTGTATAAAGACTTTCCACGCTATTATTGCATTGGTTAATTCCACCTAATCCAAAGCCATTCGTTATTAAAATAACGCCAGCCATAAATCCGATAAGCAATATCAAACGTCGCTTGATGGTTAAATTGTTAAGCATTTTCTCCCCTCAATTCAATCTATGAATTTGAATACGGTGTGTTAGTAAAAATTGGAAGCAGTCGTTTTATTAAAAACGACTCAAAGGTATATTTTTCTTAAAAATCTGAAAATATTTTCGCCTGCTATCGGCTGAAATTCGGCACGCTTGAATTACCTCTCGGATTTGAAATGGTTAGAAGGTATTGTCAATGCGATTTCTTTTAAAGAAAACCAAGTAAAACTGGTTATGTTCCATTCTAATACTGGGTATTAGTTAAAGTTGAATATAATAATATTGTTATAACAAAATGTTTTTGCTATAAAACTAAAAATACATAAAAAAGCTCGTAAAACTATTTTTTATGTCCGTTTTATGTGCATACTTTTGTACTCAGAAACGGAAATGCAATTAAAACCTTCTTTTGAAAACGGCTTTATTTTTAAAAACCACGCCAGCAAATTGAATAATAAACTACGTTATAATCAGCACCTGTTTTATCACTTTTATTTTGGGAGTCATTTGTCATGAATGCGGAAGCCTGTACCTATGTGATTTTTGGTGCGACGGGAAATTTGTCGCGTATTAAATTGATGC
This sequence comes from Methylococcaceae bacterium, assembly GCA_031970635.1. Classification (GTDB taxonomy): domain Bacteria; phylum Pseudomonadota; class Gammaproteobacteria; order Methylococcales; family Methylomonadaceae; genus UBA10906. Next base: position 10,953 of record DALYHZ010000038.1, read on the forward strand.
CTGCGCTATATCATTTGGACGTTGCCAACAAATTACCCGACGGTACAAAAATTATTGCAGTTGGACGACGGGAATGGAATCAAGAAAAATGGCTTTTAGAAGTCAAAGCGATGATTCAATCAAAAATCGATGTATTTGATGAAACGGTATTTAAACGTTTTGCTGAACGGTTACATTATCACTTTGGTGACTTGCAACATGAAGAATGTTATAGCAATTTAGCGACAACTTTTAATCAGCCGCAATTTCCTAAAAATATCGCTTTTTACCTGTCTATTAGCCCATCAGATTTTGGTTTGGTCATGGAGCAGTTAAGTAATAATCAGTTGTTCAATGAACAATATGGTTGGCGACGTGTGGTCATTGAAAAACCGTTTGGTTATGATTTGGATAGCGCACAAGCATTGCAAAAAAGGATTAGTCATTATTTAAGTGAAGAGCAGATTTATCGCATCGACCATTATTTAGGTAAAGGAACGGTGCAGAATGTTTTAGTGTTCCGATTTGCGAATGTGATGCTCGAACCGCTTTGGAATCGCAATTACATTGACCATATTCAAATCACGCATTCTGAAAGTATCGGTATTGAAGAACGCGGCGATTATTACAACGGATCAGGGGCAATGCGCGATATGTTGCAAAGCCATTTATTACAGCTACTAACGCTCGTGACTATGGAGCCGCCTGTTTCAATGGAAGCAGATTCGTTGCGTGACGAGAAAGTAAAAATTTTAAAATCTATTCGACCGATTTCTAAAGAAGCTGTCCACGCGCATGCTTATCGGGCGCAATATGCAGGTAGTGTGGTGAATGGTGAAAAACTTAAAGGTTATTTAGAAGAATTACATATTCCTGCAAATAGCATTACCGAAACGTATGCGTCAATGAAACTATATATAGATAACTGGCGTTGGCGTGGCGTTCCTATGTATTTACGCACCGGTAAACGGATGAAAAAAGCGCAATCGGTCATTTCGATTTGTTTCCGTCATCCGCCTCTGCATTTTTTTCGCGACACGGAAATTCATTGTATGAATCCGAACTGGGTACTTTTAGGCATTCAACCTGAAGAGTGCATTCGCATTGAAATGACGGTAAAAGAACCCGGTTTAGAAATGAGAACCCGCACCAGTTCATTAGATGCAAGTTTTCGGAATTCGGACGAAAAAGCCATCGATGCTTACGAAGATCTTTTGTTAGATGTTTTAAGAGGTGATCGATCGTTGTTTTTACGTTTTGACGAAGTGGAATATGCGTGGAAAATTGTTGATCCCATTTTGCAAACATGGGCAAGTGAACGCGATTATGTGGCAACTTATCCAGCAGGATCGTGGGGACCTGAAGACAGCCGATTATTTGATAAAGAAAGCCAGAAATGGCGAACCTCCTTAACACCGGAATGTATACATGCAAAATAAGATTCAATGGTTTGAATGTGAAACCGTAGACCAAATGACACAAATTGTTTGCGAACGTATTTTAAAACTCTCTGAAGAAGCAATTGCTGAACATGGGAAATTTAAATTTGTATTAGCCGGCGGTAAAACGCCTGAAAAATTGTATCGCCTGTTAGCCAAACAGGATACAGATTGGTCGAAATGGTTTATTTATCATGGTGATGAACGGTGTTTGCCGGTCACGCATCCAGATAGAAATAGTGTGATGGCAGCGAAGGCTTTTTTGAATTCGGTCTCAATTCCTAAACATCAAATTTTTGATATACCGACTGAATTAGGTATTGAAGAAAGTGTGGCAATGTATCGCTCGATTGTGGAAGCGGCAATACCATTTGATTTAGTTTTGCTGGGAATGGGCGAAGACGGTCACACGGCGAGTTTATTTCCAGATCATATTCACGATAAAAATGCGTTGGTGCATTCAATCTATAATTCACCCAAACCGCCGGCAGAGCGCGTTACCTTAAGTGCGAAAGCACTGAGTAATTCGCAAAATGTATTTTTCTTAATCGAAGGTTCAAATAAACGTGAGATGTTGAAAAAATGGCGTACCGGCGGCGATTTACCTGTTTCGAAAATCAATGCGTTAAAAAACGTAGTTGTTTTTTTTGATGCAACTGTTAATACAAATTGATTTTTACACCTATAACCTTGTGCGCTTAACAGGTGTTGAATTAACATGAACGGCTTCTTAATGAAGTTACTACTCCAAAATTATTTGAGGATAAAACATGATTATTAGAGATAACGAAATTGCAGATTTAGAAACACCAACAGGAACGATGCGAGCGCATATTTTTCGTCCTGTTGCACCTGGAAAATATCCCGGTATTTTAATGTTTTCAGAAATTTTTCAAGTAACTGCACCGATTCGTCGCACGGCAGCAATGCTTGCAGGACACGGTTTTGTGGTAGCTTGTCCCGAAATTTATCACGAACTTGAACCGATTGGATCTGTGCTAGCTTATGATGAGGAAGGCACAACCCGAGGCAATGCGCATAAAATTACGAAAGAACTTTCTTCTTATGATAGTGATGCGCGTGCCGTACTGGATTATCTTAAAACGCTAGATTATTGCACGGGGCGCCTTGGTGTAATGGGAATTTGCATTGGCGGACATCTTGCATTCCGCGCGGCGATGAATTCTGATGTTTTAGCCACAACTTGTTTTTACGCAACGGATATTCATAAAAAAGGATTAGGTTTGGGAACAAACGATAATTCTATGGAACGTGCAGGCGAAATTAAGGGCGAACTATTACACATTTGGGGAAGACAAGACCCACATATTCCACTTGAAGGTCGTAATTTGCTCAAAGCAAGACTTGAAGAAGTGGGAGCAAAATTCACTTGGCATGAAGTGAATGGTCAACATGCCTTTATGCGTGATGAAGGTCCTCGTTACGACCCCGCGCTTGCATTACAATGTTGGTCGTTACTCTTAGAGTTATTCCACAGACGTTTGGGCTATGGTGATCTTGATAGCGAACAATCTGATACAACACCAGCTGAGACTCGTCACTAAAGCATTTTTTAAGAACTGCTCTCATATCAATTTTTGACGCTGAGAGCAGTTTGTCGGCAAAAATGAAAAAAATTTAAATTTTTGTTTGACAAAGTTCTAAAAGTCTGTAGAATACTCGAAATCAGCTGCACAAGTGCAGCAAAAAAAGCTCTTTAAAAACGAAATCAAAATAATTTGTGTGGGTGCTTGTGTTGTTC
>DALYHZ010000039.1:0-14066 GCA_031970635.1 Methylococcaceae bacterium
AGTTTGTTTGATGCGGATTTTTTAAACGGCGGCGCACATGCGTTAAATTTGGGTTTAACCGAAGAAATCCCTTATTTGAAAAAACAACAACGTTTAACGTTTGCGCGTGTTGGGATTACTGACCCAGTTAGCGTTGAAGATTACGTCGCTCACGACGGTTACAAAGGTTTGAAAAATGCGTTGAGCTATTCGCAAGCTGACATCGTTAAACACGTTACCGATTCAGGTTTGCGTGGACGTGGTGGCGCAGCGTTTCCAACAGGCATCAAATGGAACACCGTTTTAAACACGCCATCTGAACAAAAATACATTATCTGCAACGCTGACGAAGGCGATTCGGGGACATTCTCAGACCGTATGATTATGGAAGGCGACCCGCTTGTTTTAATCGAAGGCATGACGATTGCGGGTATCGCTGTTGGCGCGACGCAAGGTTATATCTATTTGCGTATCGAATACCCACACGCTTACGAAATTTTAAATGCGGCAATTGCTAACGCTTACGCGGCAAATTATTTAGGCGAAAACATTCAAGGCTCTGGCAAAACGTTCCATTTAGAAGTTCGTCAAGGTGCAGGTGCGTACGTTTGTGGCGAAGAAACTTCTTTGATGGAAAGTTTAGAAGGCAAACGCGGTTTAGTGCGTTTCAAACCACCACTTCCAGCCATTAGTGGCTTATTTGGCAAACCAACCGTTGTCAATAACGTGATTTCACTTGCGTCTGTACCTGTGATTTTAGATAAAGGCGGCGAATTTTACCGTGATTTCGGCATGGGACGTTCACGCGGCACATTGCCATTGCAATTGGCGGGTAATTTAAAACACACTGGCTTAGTCGAATTAGCTTTCGGCGCAACCTTGCGCGAAGTGCTTTACGATTTCGGCGGCGGTTCTGTGACTGGCAAACCGATTCGCGCTGTACAAGTTGGTGGTCCGCTCGGTTCGTATTTGCCAGAATCACAATTTGATACCCCTCTCGATTACGAAGCATTTAGCGAAATTTGGGCAGTTTTAGGACACGGCGGTATCGTGACATTTGACGAAACAGTTGATATGGCGCAAATGGCAAAATACAGCATGGAATTCTGCGTGGAAGAATCATGCGGAAAATGCACACCTTGCCGAATTGGTTCAACACGCGGTTATGAAGTGATGGATGAAATCGTTAATAAACGCGATTTGGACAAAAATATCCCGTTATTGCGTTCACTTTGTGACACGATGTTAAACGGTTCGCTTTGCGCGATGGGTGGTATGACACCGTATCCTGTTTTGAGTGCGCTAAATCATTTCCCTGAAGATTTTGGTTTACCAAAAAACGTGGCGTAGAAGGACAAGACAATGAGCATTAAAGAAAAAGATTACGGCACGCCAGAAAGTGCCGCTACTGAATTAGTTAATTTAGAAATTGACGGATTTAAAGTTACCGTTCCCACTGGAACTTCTGTCATGCGTGCGGCGGCAAGCATTGGCATTGATATTCCAAAACTTTGCGCGACTGACAGTATCGAACCATTTGGTTCATGCCGCTTGTGTGTTGTTCAAGTTGAAGGCGGACGTGGTTTGCCAGCTTCTTGTACCACCCCCGTTTTTGATGGCATGAAAGTCGTTACGCAAAATCAAAAACTCGCGGACGTACGTCGCGGTGTAATGGAACTTTATATTTCTGACCATCCACTTGACTGTTTAACTTGTGCTGCAAATGGAAATTGCGAATTGCAAGATATGGCGGGCGCAGTCGGTTTGCGCGAAGTGCGTTACAAACCTGTTGAAACCCATTTAGGCGCAGAAAAAGACACGTCAAATCCGTATTTCACCTTTGACCCAAGCAAATGTATCGTTTGCCAACGTTGCGTTCGCGCGTGTGAAGAAACACAAGGCACATTCGCATTAACCATTGACGGTCGCGGCTTTGATTCCAAAGTGTCACCAGGTCAAAACCAAGATTTTTTAAGTTCTGAATGCGTTTCATGTGGTGCGTGTGTTCAAGCATGTCCAACGGCGACGTTAATTGAAAATAATGTCATCGAAAATGGTCAACCAGAACACGCAATTATCACAACGTGTGCGTATTGCGGCGTAGGCTGTTCATTCCGTGCTGAAATGAAAGGTGAACAAGTGATTCGCATGGTGCCAGACAAAAATGGGCAAGCTAATCACGGACATTCATGTGTGAAAGGACGTTTTGCGTTCGGTTATGCAACGCACAAAGACCGCATCACAAAACCGATGATTCGCAAAAGCATTCAAGATGCGTGGAAAGAAGTGAGCTGGGAAGAAGCAATTTCTTACGCCGCATCTGAAATTAAACGCATTCAGGCGAAATACGGTAAAGAATCTGTCGGTGGTTTAACCTCATCGCGTTGCACCAACGAAGAAGCGTATTTAGTACAAAAATTGATTCGTGCAGGTTTTGGTAATAACAACGTTGATACTTGTGCGCGGGTTTGCCATTCTCCAACAGGCTACGGTTTAAAACAAACGCTCGGTGAATCATCAGGTACTCAAAATTTTGATTCCATCAGAAAAGCTGACGTGATTGTGGTCATGGGTGTGAACCCAACTGACGGTCATCCTGTGTTTGGTTCGCAAATGAAAAAACGTTTGCGTCAAGGCGCGAAATTGATTGTTATCGACCCACGCAACATTGATTTGGTGAAATCACCGCATATTCAAGCAAATTACCATTTGAAATTGCGTCCAAGTACCAACGTTGCTGTTATCAATGCGTTAGCACACGTTGTAGTAACAGAAGGTTTTGTGAATGAAGAATTTGTGAACGCGCGTTGCGACATGACTTCATTTAACAAATGGCGCACGTTTGTTGCCGATGAACGTCATTCACCCGAAGCGACCGAATCGATTACAGGCGTTCCAGCTGCTGACATGAGAGCGGCGGCGCGTTTATACGCAACAGGCGGTAATGCGGCGTTCCATTATGGTTTAGGCGTAACGGAACATTCACAAGGTTCAACCACCGTTATCGGTATTGCAAATTTAGCAATGGCAACAGGCAACATCGGACGTGACGGCGTGGGTGTAAATCCATTACGTGGTCAAAACAACGTACAAGGTTCGTGCGATATGGGTTCATTCCCGCATGAATTACCTGGTTATCGCCATGTGGCTGACCCTGCAACACACGATTTATTTGAAAAAGCGTGGAATGCCACATTAAGCACTAACCCTGGTTTGCGAATTCCAAATATGTTTAATGCCGCGTTAGATGGTACATTCATGGGCTTGTATTGCGAAGGTGAAGACATCGCGCAATCTGACCCAGATATTACGCACGTTCACGCGGCGTTACAAAAAATGGAATGCGTGATTGTGCAAGATATTTTCTTAAATGAAACCGCAAAATTCGCGCATGTTTTCTTACCAGGTGCATCGTTCCTTGAAAAAACAGGGACATTCACTAACGCAGAACGCCGTATTTCGCCAGTTCGTAAAGTGATGCGTCCGCTTGCGGGTTATGCCGATTGGGAAGTCACGCAGTTGTTATCGAACGCGCTAGGTTATCCAATGAATTACGCAGACCCTTCTGAAATTATGGATGAAATTGCGAGTTTGATTCCAAGTTTTACAGGCGTGAGCTATGAAAAAATTGACGAATTAGGCAGTGTTCAATGGCCTTGTAATGATGAATTGCCAGAAGGAACGCCAGTTATGCACACACAAGAGTTTTTGCGTACTGACGGTAAAGGCTTGTTCATGTTGACCGAATATGTGCCAACGATTGAAAAAGTTACGCCGATGTATCCGTTGATTTTGACAACTGGTCGCATTTTGGCGCATTACAACGTGGGCGCACAAACTCGTCGTACAGATAACGTGGCATGGAATCCTGAGGACATTTTGGAAATTCATCCACATGATGCCGAAGACAGAGGTATTAACGATGGCGATTCGGTAAGCATTAAAAGTCGCGTGGGTGAAACGGTGTTACATGCGATTGTGACGGACAGAGTGCAACCGGGGGTCGTTTATACCACGTTCCATTTCCCTGAATCTGGCGCGAATGTGATTACGACCGATAACAGCGATTGGGCGACAAACTGTCCTGAATATAAAGTCACAGCCGTACAAATTACGAAAGTGACTAAAGATTCGGAATGGCAACAAGGTTATCGTGCTTTCACTGAAAACCAACTTGATTTGTTAGCACAAGCGGCTAATGCCTAGTGATGAATTTTTAGCTTCGGTGTTGGAATTGGGCTGGTCAAGTTACCAGCCCGTTTCAGTTGAACGTTGGAAAAATGGCGAACTTGCACAAGCCGATGATTTTGTTGCCGAAGAAGTTCCCGTTGTTCTCATGTATAACGGCGTGTCACACGTTGTTATGCTGGCAACGCCGACGAATTTAGAAGATTTCGCATTGGGTTTTAGTTTGACTGAAGGCATTATTGCTAACGCCGCAGAATTGGAATCCGTCAAAGTTTATCAGCGTTCAAACGGCATCGAAGTTCAACTAAAAATTCCCGAAGTTCGTTTTCAATGTCTTGCTGACAAAGGACGTAACTTAACGGGACGAACGGGTTGTGGTTTGTGTGGTGCGACGACGTTAAAACAAGCCATTAAACCACCGCGCTCTGTTTCAGGTGATTTAAAAATTACTGCCACGCAATTAACAACTGCACTGCAAAATCTTTCGCAACATCAAAAATTAAACCAAATCACGGGGGCAATTCATGCGGTGGCATGGGTTGAACCAGAAAAAGGCATTGTCGAATTACGCGAAGATGTAGGTCGGCATAATGCGTTAGATAAGTTAATTGGCGCGTTGTTGAAACGTAACACCGATTTTGGCGTGGGTTTTATGATTACCACCAGTCGCGCGAGTTATGAAATGGTACAAAAAGCAACAGCAGTAGGCGTGACAATTTTAGCCGCGATTTCAGCTCCGACTGCGCTTGCAATTCGATTAGCACAAGAATCTGGTTTAACTTTAATTGGTTTTGCGCGAGATAATTCTTGCGTGATTTATAGTCATTCACAACGTTTTACAGAATTTTAACGACAATCTAACGTTTAGGTGTACAACATGATGAATAAAAAAGTCGCAATTTTCATTGGCTTATTGGCTTTGCCAATGGCAAGTTTTTCAGAATCAAACAATACCGCTTCAGTAACCGCCTATGATTCTAGTAATACGCAACAACCCAATGCTTATGATTTCAAAGGGGCAAATCTTCAAATTAGCTATACGACAACAGGGATAGATGGTAAAGCTCATTTGAGCTATCAAAATGCTAAAGATATAAAAAGTTTTACAGGGGATGAAATTAGAACTACAGATACAGAAATTGGCACATTAGTCAGCGTGACGACATCGATGACGGTAGATACAGGTTCAACATCATTTACGGTATTGATTCCTAAAGTGAATTTAGACAAAAAAATGAAATCTACCTTAAAAACACAAGGATTTCTAACGCAACATAAATTTTCGGTTATTCCAAGTTTTAATACGGGACAACTTGATAATTACAAAACATATTCGCTAACGGGAACAGCAAAATTTGTTGTTTTTTAAGATTTCATTTTCCAATAATTTATAGAGTGCATTTATGAGTTCAAAAATTGATACATTGATTAGAATGGCAAACGACATCAGTAATTTTTTTGATGCAGACCCCGATAAAACAATAGCAACAGAAGGTGTGAAAAACCACATTATGCGTAATTTGGAATTGCGAATGCGTCAGCAAATTGTTGAGCATTTAAAAAGTCATGAAGGTGAAGGCTTATCGCCTTTGGCAAAGTCTGCAATTGCGCAAATTACAGTTTAAATTTTTATGGATTAGGGTGAATGAATGTTTACCCTATCTTTTGTCATAATTTGGGCATAGCGGCTAATAAATTTTGTGTGTAAGCATGCTGAGGTCGCATTAGCACTTGCGCTACCGCGCCTTGTTCCACAATTTTTCCTTTGTACATTACCGCGACTTCATCGGCAATTTCAGCCACAACACCTAAATCGTGCGTAATAAATAAATAACTCACACCTTGCTCATGTTGTAAGGTTTTGAGTAATTGAATAATTTGCGCTTGTACTGAAACATCTAACGCACTAGTCGGTTCATCACAAATAATCACTTTGGGTTCAACAGCCAAGGCGCGTGCAATACAAATGCGTTGCCGTTGACCACCTGAAAATTCATGTGGATAACGGTACATTGCATTTTCAGGTAGTTCCACACGTTGCAACAGATTTTTTACCCGTTGTTCTTGTTCAGCCGCTGACATTTCAGGTCGTAATGCTTGCAAGCCTTCCCCAATAATATCGCCAACTAATAGACGCGGATTCATTGATGAAAAGGGATCTTGAAAAATAATTTGTAATGATGCGCGTTGTTGACGCAGTGCCTCGCCAGTAAGTAAATGTAACGCTATACCATCTAAAATAACGTGACCACCACTCGAAGGAATCAAATTTAACAATGCCTTACCTAAAGTTGTTTTGCCACAACCGGATTCACCTACTAATGCTAATGTTTTGCCGCGTTGCAATGTAAAATTTACGCCATCAACAGCTCTCACATAATCAACAATGCGTTTAAAAATTCCTTTGCGTATGGGATAGTGACAATGAAAATTCTGCACTTGCAAAAGTGCTAAGGTTTCAGGTTTTGCATGCAATTGGCAATGTTGCATCGATGGCAATACAGCGACTAATTTTTGGGTGTATGGATGCTGAGGATTTTTAAAAAGTGTTTTAGCATCACCTGTTTCGACGATTTTGCCATTTTGCATTACCGCAACGCGCTGGGCTATATTTGATACCAAAGCCAAATCATGGCTAATCAGCCATAATGACATCCCCGTTTGTTTTTGGATTGTTTTAAGTAATTCCAAAATTTGCGCTTGAATAGTCACATCTAATGCCGTTGTTGGCTCATCAGCAATCAATAAATCTGGTTTCCCCGCCAATGCAATAGCAATCATCACGCGTTGGCGTTGTCCACCTGAAAGCTGGTGCGGATAATCATTTATGCGTTGCGCCACATTGGGTAATTCGACTTGTTGTAATAATTCGATGACACGTTGTTTTCGTTCGTTTTCAGATACATCAAAATGCAATGCAATGACTTCAGAAATTTGCTTTCCTATGGTAAGGACAGGATTTAATGAGGCAATTGGATCTTGAAAAATAATTGCAATGCGTCGTCCTCGAATTTTGCACCATTCTTTTTCGGAAAGATTTACTAAATTTTTTGTTTGCAGGGTCATCTTTTCAGTATGTGTTACGGCATTCGGCGGCAATAAATTGAGTGCCGCTAACGCGGTCATTGATTTTCCCGAACCTGATTCACCTACGAGAGCAAATGTTTCACCGGCTTGAATGTCGAAACAAACCTTGTCGACAACCGTGGTCTTCTCAAAACAGACTGTTAAATCTTTAACCGAAAATAAAACGTCTGCTTCACTCATTTAAAAATCGTATTGATAAACGTTGCAATTTGTTCAATTTCTTCAATACACAAACTGTGTTCCATTAGGTAATCATGCCATTGGATGTCGTAACCTAAGGTTTTTAAACCGTCAAATGAGGCTTTTCCCATTTCAATGGCGACCACAGAATCGATAATGCCGTGTGCCATAAAAACAGGTGTGTGATGATTAGCTTCTGCGCGTTGCGTATTTAAACTGTCTAGCGTTGGCAAATAGGTTGATAATGCAATAATACCGGCAAGTGGTTGGTGATAACGCAGCCCTGTGTGCAACGCGATGGCACCGCCTTGAGAAAAACCGACCAATAAAATATTTTTTGAGGGAATGCCGCGTTCAATTTCTTTTTGAATTAGTTGTTCGATGAGATGTGCGGAATGTTCAATGCCTGTTACATCGACTTCTCGCGTTAATTCATTCATATTTAAAATGTCATACCATGCTCGCATTTCTGCGCCATGATTGACGGTAATTTTTTGAACTGGCGCATTTGGAAAAATGAAATGAATGCTCGATGAATCAATTAAGTGTAATTCTGGCACAATACCTTCAAAATCATGACCATCTGCGCCTAAACCATGAAGCCAAATGATAGAGTATTTATGTGTAGACGTTGCGGAAATTTCCACAGTACTAAGAGCGGAGGCGTTTTGCGGTGTCATAACAATCCAAAAAATCAGTAAAAGAAAAAATGTCGCAGTTATGATAACGCGACGCGATAAAATACAAAAACTTAGCATCATTGTATGACTTTCTTATGAAAATAATGCGTTATATTTTTGTGCTTGAATATGCGGTTGATGTGTGGCTAATCCGCCAATTACCGCTAATAAATCGCCCCCAGCCTCAACCAACACGCCACCATTTTCAGGTAAAATGCCACCGATAGCGACGATAGGTAATGAAAGTGTTTTTTTCGCCGCAACCAAGGTTTCAACATCCGCCGGTGCGGCTAACGGTTTAGAATTTGATGAAAAAAAACGTCCAAATGCTACATAAGTTGCCCCTTGTTTTTCTGCAACAACCGCACGTTCTAATGAGTTATAACAGGACACGCCAATAATTGCTTTTTCACCTAAACGTTGTCGCGCATATACAATTTCGCCATCATCTTTACCTAAATGCACACCGTCTGCCCCCACTTTTACAGCCAGTTCAACATCATCGTTAATAATTAACGGTACTTCGTGCGCGTGACAGATGGCAATAAGCTCGCGTGCCAACAATAACGCATTGATAGGATTTTTATCTCGATATTGCACCATCGCTGCACCACCACTCACTACATTAGTGATATTTTCAACCACGTCATCAATGGTTTTACCTTCTGTATGCGTAATGGCATAAAGTCCTCGTTTGGGCATGGCTATCATCTGCTAGTCTCTCCAAAAAAAACGATTAGGATTCGCTTGACCACCACCAATTTGATAAGCCGTTTGCAAACTATGCCACGTATATTCTTGAGCATCGTTTATTGCTTGCAAAGGTTCAATCCCATGCGCGAATAATGCGGCAATACTTGCTGCTAATGTGCAACCCGAACCATGGTAACGTGCAGGCAATCGCGCCCATGTGTAACTGTCTTGATAATCGTTAGTGAAAAGATGATTCGTCACACTGTCCGTTTCCTCGTCAGCACCCGTTATCAAAATATACTCGCAACCAAATTCCAATAATTTCAAACCACAGGTTTCAATATTTTTCAGTCCTGTTAAACGGCGCGCTTCTTGACAATTAGGTGTGATAACCGTTGTTAAAGGCAACAATAAATCACGCATCGCATTCAATAATTCATCGTCTGCTAAATCTGTGCCACCACCCGCTGCTAAAATAGGATCTAAAATAATAGGCACTAATGGATAATGTCGCACAATGTCGTAAATCGCGCGCACTGTATCGACGTGTCCAATCAAACCAATTTTGAACGCATGCACCGGAATATCTCGCAGCAACGTGTTAGCTTGTTGCATAATATTCTCAGGTAATTGCGGCACGATTTTTGTTACATTTTTTGTATCTTGTTCTGTTAAACAAGTAATGATGCTCGCCGAATGGCAATTATGACTAACAATCGTTTCAATATCCGCTTGAATCCCTGCACCACCGCAAGGGTCATGCCCAGAAAAAGAAACCACGACGGGACGCTGTGTATTTTGCATGATTTGTTAAACCTTGAGGCATTACAGAAAATTACAATATAACCGATAGATATTGCGTTGTAATACAAACATAACTAAAGCGACAATGTGAAACCCTATAAAAAATATCTAGTTATATAAACTATCGCTTTTGAATTTTAGCAGATTTTAACCTTTAACCGTGAATTAAGATGTCTACAAACCAAGAATATGTCCTAACAGATACTGATTTAATTGTGTCGAAAACCGATTTAAAAGGTGTTATCACTTACGTCAATGACGATTTTATTCGGATTGGTGGTTTTTCTAGAGCTGAGTTAATTGGTAAGCCGCATAACATTTTACGTCATCCCGATATGCCCAAAGCAGCATTTGAGGATTTGTGGAAGACATTAAAATTAGGAAAATCATGGACAGGTATCGTCAAAAATAAGACAAAAGACGGTGGTTCTTACTGGGTTCGCGCCAATATTATGCCGCTATTTGAACAGGGAAAAGTTGTCGCTTATTTATCAGTACGAAATAAACCGTCTGCGACGGAAATTGCAACAGCATCTAAGTTATATCAAGAGATGCAAGCCGGTCGCAGCCGTGCAAGATTGGATGCCGGTGAGGTTATCGAACCTAATTTCTCTAAAGCGATTGTAAGAATATTTAGTAATATCTCCATCAAAACCAAGTTAATTACTTTAGTGGCATTATCGTTATTGTCACTAGCTGGTATTGCGGGTTACGGCAGTTACGGTTTAGGCATGATTAAATCGGAAACCGAAAAAAATATATTGGCGGTAGAAGAACATGCGACCAGCATGAATTTATCTCGGGCAGCGCAATTGGATTTTAAAATACAAGTCCAAGAATTTAAAAACTGTTTAATACGCGGTCAAGATCCCGAAGCATTTGCCAAATATGCCAAAGCCTTTGACGAACAAAGTGATAAGGTCGCCAAACATTTGCGTGCTTTAAACGAATTGATGGCAGACATGCCAGAAAAAGATATTGTCTCTTTGCCTGCTGCCGCATTGCAGCATCATACCGATGTGACAAATAAATATCGTGCCGCACTTCAAACATATCAATCTAATAATGTTACGAGTATTTTTGCCGTTGACGCACAGGTGAAGGGCATTGATCGCTCATTTGTTGACGATATTGATAAGTTGGTTGCGTTCAATCAAAGCGAAATTCAAAAACACATTGGCGAAGGCAAAGCGATTTCGTCAAGCGTTGTCGAACAGTTCCAAAATTCCGTCACGTTAATTGGTTTGTTGATAGCATCGATATTACTCGTTTGGTCAATTGCGACGCTACTTAACATTCTCAGACCGATTAAACGTGCTGCACAACTGATAGAACAAGTCGCTGAAGGACAACAAGTTCAAGTAAATGAGTTCTCGAAAAATGAACTTGGTCAAATCATGCAAGCCATTAAGATGATGGGCATTAAATTTGGTTTTGAAGCCGCCGAAGATAAACGCATCGCGCGAGAAATGCTACGCATCAAAATGGCACTTGATGAGGTTAGGATTCCAGTGACATTGTCAAACAGTCAAAAAGAACTGATTTACATGAATACGGCAGCAAAAATGTTATGGAGCGACATGAGTGAAACACTGGCAAAACGTATTCCTAATTTTACGGTTGACGGTATGTTTGGCAAACCTGTTGGGCAATATTTGGAAACCGTAGAAGAACGTAAACAGTTCGCAAAACACGATGATGCACCTATCATCATGGTCGTCAACTTAGGTGGTAAAACATTACGTTTAACCGTCATTTCTGTTTATGATGCGGATAAAAATTACGTTGGACGTGCAACGCAATGGAAAGACATCACCGCAGAATTGGCTATGCAACGCCAAATTTCAGAGATTGTTAAAGATGCGACCAGTGGTAACTTTAGAAATCGCGTAAATGTGGCAGAAAAAGAAGGATTCTTTAGAAAATTAGCAGATGGGCTAAATTTATTACTCGAAACGTGTGAAAAAAGTTATACCGATATTGCCGATATTTTCGATGCACTTTCACATGGTGATCTGACACATAAAATCACCACTCAATACACGGGCGAATTTAATGAAATTAAAAATGATGCAAATCATACCGTCGATAAATTAACCGAAATTGTAGAACAAATTAAAGGTATCACACGGAATGTAAACGAAGGCTCAAAAGAAATCGCGGCAAGCAATATGGATTTATCTGATCGCACGACATCTCAAGCCAGTGCGTTAGAAGAAACTGCCGCGAGTATGCACGAATTAAATTCTACCGTGCAAACCAATACCGAAAATGCCAATGACGCAAATGCGTTCGTGTTCAATACCTCAGACATCGCCTCAAAAGGTGTGAAAGTTATTGACCGCGTTGTTCATACAATGGAAGACATCCGAGAATCATCACGCAAAGTGGTCGATATTATTTCAGTGATTGATGGCATTTCATTTCAAACCAATATTTTGGCATTAAACGCGGCGGTTGAAGCGGCGCGAGCTGGCGAACAAGGTCGTGGTTTTGCGGTGGTGGCAACTGAAGTGCGAAGTTTAGCGCAACGCGCTGCCACGGCGGCGGGTGAAATTAAAATGTTAATCAATGATTCGGTCGATAAAATTGAAGACGGCAGCAAATTAGTCATCGATGCCGGACACACCATGGAAGAAATTGTGACTTCCATTCGCACCGTCACACAAATGATTTCTGAAATTTCCGCCGCCTCAAATGAACAAAGTGCTGGCATTGGACAAGCGAATATGGCGATTTTGAACATGGAAGAAATGACACAGCAAAATGCAACGCTGGTCGAGCAGTCAGCCGTCACAGCGGATAATCTGAAAAATCAAGCCATTGCGTTATCGAATGCAGTTGACTATTTCAAAATTGGTTAAGCAATGCGAGCGATGATTTTAGCGGCAGGACGGGGCGATCGAATGCGTCCTCTTACGGATAATATGCCAAAACCATTACTGTTAGCGGCAGGAAAATCACTCATTGAACGCACCATTGAGCAATTGGTAACAGCTGGTTTTACCGAATTGGTTATCAATCATGCCTATTTAGGCAAACAAATCGAAGCTGCATTAGGTGATGGTTCAAAATTCGGGGCAACCATTTGTTATTCACCCGAAGGTGAAACCGGTTTAGAAACGGCAGGTGGAATTATTAACGCCCTGCCTTTTTTAGGTGATGATCCATTTTTAGTGGTGAATGGTGATATTGCGACAGATTTTCCGTTTGCCACGTTAAAAACACAATCTGTCGATTTAGCGCATTTAGTGTTGGTTCCAAATCCTGAACATCATGCCTCAGGCGATTTTCAATGGCATCCGGATAATACTTTGTCATCTGATGGCGAAACGAAATGGACGTTTAGCGGAATTGGCATTTATTCGCCAACATTTTTTAACACTGCGCCAAAAGACAGCACTAAACTTGCGCCATTATTACGCACTGCCATGTCAATGCAACGTGTTACCGGTCAAGTTTTTGACGGTTTTTGGATGGATATTGGCACACCGGAAAGATTACAAACGTTAGAAAATCACCTCGCGCCCTCGTCTATTTGAATTTATACTTGCCCACCGAAGCTCGAATTTCAGTTCTTCGAACATTCTAAAATAAAAATAATAGAGGACATATTTTATGCAAAAAGTAATTTTACGCGGACTGGGAATACTCACGCTTTTATTAACATCAAACAGTTATGCCGTCGATCACAGTATGCACACTGGTGGTAATTCTGGCGGTGGTGGCAGCACTATAAACTGTGAAAAAATACGTTTTGATAAATTTCAGCCAGAAAATTTAGCCACTGTCGCACCTGAATCAGAATTTTCATTTACCGCATTTAACGTGCAAAAACCTGAGCAAATCGAAGTCACGGTTAAATCGATTCCCGTCACACTTACTACCGAATTACGTGGCAATTTCTATCGTGTGACTGGAAAATTACCTGCTGAATTGAAAAATACCACTGCTCGCATCAGTATCAAAGCCACAACGAAAGTTGAAAAATGTAACGGTGAAGGTGGTTGGCTTGTGACGATTAGCGAATAAGCATGTTAAGTTATCGTCACGCTTTTCATGCTGGAAACTTCGCCGATGTTTTAAAACACATCGTATTACTGGAAGTGCTGGCTTATTTGGCACAAAAAGAAAAACCCTTTTGTGTCATTGACACACATGCAGGTGCAGGAAAGTATGCCCTAGACAGTGATTATGCGTTAAAAACACGTGAATTTGATACCGGTATTAGTCAATTATGGCAGCGTGACGATTTGCCGCCGAGTGTGGCAAATTATGTCGATTTACAAAAACGCTTTAATGCTAACGGACAATTCAATAATTACGCAGGTTCACCGCTTCTGATTAAACAAGTGTTACGCGAAAAAGACAGGTTGCATTTGTTTGAATTACATTCAACAGAAGTTGGCTTATTAAAAACAACGATGAAACAAGATAAACGTATTCGCATCGAAC
>DALYHZ010000040.1:0-13931 GCA_031970635.1 Methylococcaceae bacterium
AGGTGGTGGACCGGGTGGTTATACGGCGGCGTTTCGCGCGGCGGATTTAGGCAAAAGCGTTGTGCTGGTTGAACGTTATGGCGTGTTGGGCGGCGTATGTTTAAACGTGGGGTGTATTCCGTCAAAAGCGCTTTTGCATTTGGCACATACCATTCACGAAGCCGAAGAATCTGAAAACTACGGTGTTAAGTTTGCAAAACCTGAACTCGACATCGACAAAATCCGTGCGTGGCGTATGAGCGTGACGAAAGGTTTGAATGATGGTTTAGGTGCGTTGGCTAAACAACGTAAAGTCACTGTTATTGCAGGCGTTGGCAGTTTTACTGGTGCAAATACGCTCGTCGTTGGCGACACCACGATTACATTTGAAAATGCGATTATCGCCGCTGGTTCGCAAGCCACACAGATTCCTGTTTTCCCGAATGACGACCCACGTCTTTGGGATTCAAGCGATGCGTTAGCGTTGCCGTTTATTCCGAAAAAAATGTTGATTGTTGGCGGCGGGATTATCGGGCTAGAAATGGCGACGGTTTATCACGCGCTTGGCTCTGAAATTCACGTTGTGGAATTGATGGATCAAATTATTCCAGGTTGCGACAAAGATTTGATTACGCCGCTGTTCCGCAAAATCAAAAAACAATACAAAAACATCTGGCTCGAAACCAAAGTCAGTGCGATTGAAGCGCAAGACCAGGGATTGAAAGTGTCGTTTGATGGCAAAGGTGCGCCTGAGTCTGAATTGTTTGATGCGGTTTTAGTGGCTGTTGGTCGCAGACCGAATGGCAAAAAAATCGGTGCTGAAAATGCGGGCGTAGCGGTTGATGATTACGGATTTATTGCCGTCGATAAACAACAACGCACTAACGTGCCACATATTTTTGCGATTGGCGATATTGTCGGGCAACCGATGCTCGCACATAAAGCGGTACACGAAGGCAAAGTTGCCGCCGAAGTGATTGCTGGACATAAATCGCATTTCGACGCGCTGACCATTCCATCGGTGGCGTACACCGACCCTGAAATTGCGTGGATGGGTTTGACCGAAAACCAAGCCAAAGCGCAAGGCATCGAATACGAAAAAGGCGCATTTCCTTGGGCGGCGAGTGGGCGTTCACTCAGTATGGGACGCAAAGAAGGCATGACCAAAATTTTGTCCGATAAAGAAACAGGGCGCATTTTAGGTGCGGGTTTTGTCGGCACGAATGCTGGGGAATTGCTTGCCGAAGCGGTTTTAGCTCTCGAAATGGGCGCAGATATGCAAGACATTAGTTTGACCATTCACGCGCATCCGACCTTGTCTGAAACCTTTGCGTTTGCCGCTGAAATGATTGACGGCACGATTACGGATTTGTATGTGAAGAAATCATGATTTCTTAAACATGAAATACGAATGGGATGACACTAAAAAATGGTCAAACTTTGAAAAACACGGCGTTGATTTTTGCGATGCCGTGTTTTTTAATTGGCAACACGCATTGATAATCGAAGATGCTCGTAATGATTACGCCGAAGACAGGTTTAATGCGTTTGCACCGATAAATAATCGGTTATATGTGATGACTTACACGTTGCGAGATGATGTGATACGAGTTATCAGTTTGAGAAAAGCCAATAAGCGAGAGGTAAATTATTATGTCAGCAACTTTCAAAATCTTAATGCCAACTGATGAAGAAGATGCACAAATCAATGCGGGCATTGCGTTAGATTCAGATACGCGAGAATTCACAGAAGCCGATTTCTTACAAATGCGTCCAGCTAGAAAAGTTGCGCCTGAAATTGTTTCTGCTCACAAAAAAGGTCGAATAATTGAAGGCACGATTACGGATTTATATGTGAAGAAAGGGTGAATCTGATTGATTTAAGTAGGTTGCTAAAACAGCCTACTTAACTTTTAGTGAATTTTTTAGGAAAACTTATGCAAATAACAGAACATTTCCACCTCATGGCTCAATACAACGAATGGATGAATACCAAAATATATGAGGCGGCTCAAACGCTTCCCGCAGAAGAACTATCAAAAAATCGTGGTGCATTTTTTGGCTCGATTATAGGAACGTTAAATCATATCGCAGTTGTTGATACTATCTGGTTAAAACGATTTGCACCGTTATTGCAAACACATGAAGTGTTAAATTTCATTCGCGAACAAAATTTACCTCAATCATTGGATGAAATGTTATTTTCAACTATTGACGAGCTTTTCCAGTATTCTAAAGCTTTAAATAACATTCTATTGGAATTAGCAAAATCTATTACCGTGTCAGAACTGAACCAGATATTGAGTTACACAAGTTCAGAAGGCATATCTGCAAATAAAAATTTATTCAGTTTATTTATGCACATTTTCAATCATCAGACACATCATAGAGGTCAGGTCACAACGTTATTTTCACAATTGGGTATTGATATTGGTGTTACAGGTCTCGTAGCTATTATTCCAAATGATTAAATTAAGTTATTCGACTTTTGAAGCAAATTTGGCTCACACATTCGACCGTGTGAATGATGACCATGTTCCCATTTTAATTACACGCGAAAACGGCAAACCCGCTGTGATTATTTCGTTAGAAGATTTTAATGCTTATGAGGAAACGGCTTATTTAATGCGAAGTCCTAAAAATGCACAGCGTTTAAATCAAGCAATTGCGGAAATTGAAGCAGGACATTTTCAACAACATGATTTGATTGAACCATGATTTTGTCGTGGGCTGAAACCGCGTGGGAAGATTATTTGTATTGGCAAACAACAGATAAGAAATTGGTAAAACGAATTAACACGCTGATTGCTGATATTCTGCGCCATCCATTTACAGGCATTGGAGAACCAGAACCGTTAAAACATAATTGGTCGGGTTATTGGTCGCGGCGCATCAATCTTGAACATCGCATTGTTTATAAAGTGGTTGAAAATGGCGTGATTATCGCGCAGTGCCGCTACCATTATTGAAACATAAACACATTAAGTTATTTGGCTTTTGAAGCAAACACGCGAGAAAAAACATGAACTCATTATCCATTCAATTACCTGACAATTTAGAACAGCAATTGTTTGATTACTCAGATTATTAACTCTCCTAACAAAAAATTATGATTAAAAACATCCTCCGAAAATTTGTAATTTTAGGTATTCTCACGTTGCTTATTGCGGTGAACTTTAGCATTTGGAGTTACGTTAATAACCCATTGCAAATTCAATCGTGGACAAAAACCACGATGGGCGTAACTTACGACCCAATGCGAAAACAAGACACGCAAACCAGTAACACTTATCCTAGCTTAGAAGAAATCGAAAGTGATTTGGCTTTGTTGAGCAATAAAGTGTTTGCGGTGCGAACTTACAATGTCGATAAAGAACGCGGACTCGATAAAATTCCTGAAATTGCGGCAAGACATAATCTCAATACCACAATCGGCGCGTGGATTGATACGGATGCCGAAAAAAATCGTCGCCAAGTCGATACCCTCATCGAAATCGGCAAACAATATAATCCAAAATTGATTCGTTTGATGGTCGGAAACGAGGTGTTGTTACGCGCTCACATGGCGCAAAACATGTTGTTTAAAGAAGAAGGACAAAAAAAATCCGTTGACGAAGTCGAACAAGAATTGATTGGTTATATTCGAGAAGTTAAAAAGAACGTTTCAAAACCTGTCAGTACCTCAGAAACGTGGGATATTTGGCTTAAACATCCGAAATTAGTGGATGAAGTTGATTTCATTGCGGTTCACATTTTGCCTTATTGGGAAGGTTTTTCAGCCGAAGAAGCCCTTGATTACGTTTTTGAACGCTACGACCAAATCAAAAAAGCCTATCCAAATAAACCCATTATCATTACTGAAGTGGGTTGGCCATCTGACGGGCAACCTGTCAGACACGCAACCGCATCGATTAAAAATCAAGCGAAATTTTTGCGTGAATTTTTAAATCGTGCGGACAAAGCAAAAATTACCTATTACATCGTTGAAGCCTTTGACCAACCTTGGAAAAAATCAATTGAAGGTTCGGCTGGCGCGTATTGGGGCATTTTCAACGCGGACAGACAGCCTAAATATCCAATGGACGGTGATGTGATTGCGATGCCTGAATGGGAACATTGGGCGGCAGGCGCGGCAATTTTCAGCTTAGTGTTGATGGGATTGATTTTACTCACACGCAGTAGTTTGAAATTATCAGGCATTTTCTTTTTTGGTTTGATGGCAAACCTTGCCGCGTCGGTGATTTTTTGGACGGTTTCTAGCGGCGCACAACAATATCAAACCACGTTAAGCCTTTTATTGTGGGGCTTGATGGTGTTAATGCAGGTATTGGCAACGACGATTTTGCTTATCGAAAGTTTGGAAATTGCCGAAGTGGTTTGGCATCGCAAAACCATTCGTACTTTCCAGCCGCTCACGCCATCGCCTGAATTTAAATATCCAAAAGTGTCGTTACATTTGCCGATTCACAATGAACCACCGTTGATGGTTCGTAAAACCTTAGAAGCCTTGGCAAAAGTCGATTATCCAAACTTTGAAGTGTTGGTGATGGATAACAACACCAAAGACGATGCGGTTTGGATGCCGGTAAAAGAAGATTGTGAACGTTTGGGTGAGCGTTTCCGTTTTTTCCATTTGGAAAACTGGCCCGGTTATAAAGCGGGGGCAATTAACCACGCACTCGAACAAACTGCACCGGATGCTGAAATTATCGCGCTTATCGACAGTGATTATGTGTTATCACCGGATTGGCTGAAATGTATGGTGCCGTATTTTGATAATCCGAAAGTCGGTTTCATTCAATCGCCACAAGATTATCGTGACCGTCATCAAAGCACGTTTAAAGAATTTTCGTATTGGGAATATGCGGGCTTTTTCAACATTGGCATGGTGCAACGCAATGAATATAACGCCATTATTCAACATGGCACGATGACCATGATTCGTAAATCGGCGTTAATCGAAGTTGGACGTTGGTCAGAATGGTGTATTTGCGAAGACAGTGAATTAGGAATTCGTTTATATGAAGCCGGTTATGATTCGGTATATGTAAAAGATTCATTCGGACGCGGTTTAATGCCAGATACCTTCTCCGGCTACATGATTCAACGTTTCCGTTGGGTTTATGGTGCGATGCAAATTATCAAAGCGCATTGGCGCAGTTTCTTACCAAACAGTGACGCGCTGACTTCTGCTCAAAAATATTATTTTGTTGCAGGTTGGTTGCCATGGTTTTCGGATGCGTTAGCTTTAATTTTCACGATTGCGAGTTTGATTATCACGTTATTGATTTGTTTTTCACCACATCCTGAATTGCCTTCAATCGTATTTTTAATGCCGACGGTAGGATTGTTTGTGTTCAAAATTATTCGCGGTTTGTGGTTATATCAAGCGCGTGTGCCGTGTTCGGTTTGGCATTCACTTGGCGCGGCATTATCGGGTTTATCTTTAACGCATACTGTCGCACTGGGAACAATTCAAGGGTTGTTCACTTCGGGTAAACCGTTTATGCGTACGCCAAAATATGAATCGCAAAGCGCGTTATTTGCGAATTTGCGCGTCATTCAACAAGAGATTTTATTGTTGTTATTGCTTGGTTGGGGTATTTTTGAAATTAGCCGTTTAGCATATTTAGATAATTTGAATGGCAAGTTATGGATGACCATTCTAGCTGTACAAGCCGTGCCTTATGTAGCAACGTTAATCACAACGTTAATTAGCACAGCCCCTAGTTATTTCACAAACAAATCAGCCGAAGAGTTAGACGATGATGTGTAAGCGATTTATCAATAATGTGATTCACGACAAAAATTATTCAACCAATTCGGTAGCGTTACTTATCACGCTTTTGGGAATAATCAGCGGTTCTAGTTTTATTTCGTCAGTGGGATTTTTCGCGCTTTCGGGCGCGATTACCAATTGGCTGGCAATTCACATGTTGTTTGAAAAAGTGCCATATTTACGCGGCTCTGGTGTAATTCCAGAACGTTTTGAAGAATTTAAAAGTGCAATTAAAACGCTGATGATGTCGCAATTTTTCACAGCGCAAAATATTGAACAATTTATTGAAACCGAAGAGCAGGGCGGTTCGAAAGTTTTAAATTTAGAACCGCTTTTAAACGTAGTGGATTACGACAAAATTTACGATAGTTTGGTGCTGGTGATTTTAGAATCATCGTTTGGCGGAATGCTCATGATGATGGGCGGTGTGGAAGCCTTAACACCACTCAAAGAACCTTTTGTCGAAAAAGTCAAAGTCACATTAGTGGAAATGGTCGACTCCAGCGAGTTTAAAACTGCGTTGCAACATGGTTTGAATGCCCAAAAAATCAGCGCGGACTTAGTGGATAAAATCGAAACCGTGATTGATAAACGGCTTAATGAACTTACGCCACAACTTGTCAAAGAAATGGTGCAAGCCATCATCAAAGAACATTTAGGTTGGCTCGTGGTTTGGGGCGGCGTCATTGGCGGCGCGTTAGGCGGTATTTTTGGATTGATGTTGTAAATGCAAACCGTAGAGTTGGTGTTTGAACAGTTTGGAGAGATGCAAAACACACCGTTGTTAATTCTGCACGGTTTTTTTGCATCAGCGCGGAACTGGCGACAAATGGCAGAAAAATTAGCGATGAATTTTTGCGTGTATGTTTTAGATGCACGCAATCATGGTGCATCACCCCATGCTGAAATTATGGATTATGAATCGATGGCGGCAGATATAGCGCATTTTATTAAACAGCATGATTTATCTGCGGTAAATATTATCGGTCATAGTATGGGTGGTAAAACGGCGATGTGGTTTGCGTTGCGTTATCCTGAATTAGTACGGAATTTAATTGTCGTCGATATTGCCCCTGTCAGTTACAAACACAGTTTTGACCCACTCATTAACGCGCTACAAAATCTGCCATTGGCTGAATTAAAAAACCGTAAACAAGCTGAAGAACTTTTAGCTGATTTAATTCCCGACCTAACTTATCGGCAGTTTTTGTTACAAAATTTGGTGCTAAAAAATGAGGGTTATGAATGGCGCATTGATTTGGATATTTTCAAACGCAATGCGGTTAATGTTCTCGCTTTTCCAAACAGTGAAACGGTATTGCCATTTAGCGGACGAACGTTATTTCTTGCCGGCGGCAATTCGCGTTACATCAAAGAAAACAGCACCGAAGCTCTTTTTCCTTCCGCTAAAATTCTCGTCATTCCCGATGCCGAACATTGGATTCACGTTCAACAACCTCAAGCCTTTTTAAATGCGGTCACAGATTTTTTATCATCATGAAAATATTATTCATTGGTGGCGTAAAAAGCGGTAAATCACGTTTAGCAGAAGCGGAAATTTTAAAATTATCCAACGGGATGAAACCGTATTATTTGGCAACTAATGAATGTTTTGATGAGGAAATGCAGGCGCGTGTTTTAGTGCATAAACAACAACGCCAAAATGCGTTTGATACGATTGAAGAGCCGTTGCATTTACTTGAAACGCTAAAACAATGTCAACGTCCTGTTTTAATCGAATGTGTGACGATGTGGCTGAATAATATGCTGTATCACCAATTTTGCGAGCAAACGATTTTGGATGAATTAGAGGCGGTGATGAAATTGCCGATGGATTTGGTATTGGTGCATAACGAAGTCGGTTTGGGCATTATTCCTGAAAATAAATTAGCACGGGAATTCGCCGATTTATCCGGCAAAGCCGCACAGTTGATAGGGCAATATTGTGAACAGGTTTATTTTTGTAGCGCAGGTTTAGCGTTGAGAATGAAATGATGACTAAATCGTTTGCCGCCCTTTTAGTCGCACAATTCCTATCCGCTTTTGCAGACAATGCCATTCTGTTCACCGTTATTGCGCTAGTCATGCACGCGCCAAATCCAGCAACGTGGTACGTTCCGGCGTTGCAAAGTTCCTTTTTAGTTGCTTTCGTCGTGTTGGCACCATGGGTGGGACAGCTGGCAGATCATTTTCCTAAAGCGCGTGTGTTAATGTCGGCAAATTTTTTAAAAGCGTCGGGCGCAGGCTTGTTACTTTTAAATATTGAGCCATTGTTGGCTTACGCTATTGTTGGCATGGGTGCGGCAATTTATAGCCCTGCTAAATATGGTATTTTGCCCGAATTGGTCAAACACGACGGTTTGGTGAAAGCGAACAGTTGGATTGAAGGTTCGACGATTTTAGCTATTTTGTTAGGCATGATTATCGGTGCAAAGGTCGCCGATGCGTCAATTC
This sequence comes from Methylococcaceae bacterium, assembly GCA_031970635.1. GTDB lineage: Bacteria > Pseudomonadota > Gammaproteobacteria > Methylococcales > Methylomonadaceae > UBA10906. The sequence goes on from DALYHZ010000040.1 coordinate 8,213, forward strand.
AAGGTGCGCTAATTGGCACTATCAGTTTGTATTTATTGTCGGCAAGCATTGCGAGTTTATTACCAACGCAAATCGCAACTAAACAGGAAACAAATATAAAACCCGCATTGCGTGATTTCTACACGCAAATTCAAGAATTCTTCACTACGCCGCGTGCGCGATTTGTGATTTTAGGTGGTTCGTTATTTTGGGCGAGTGCGGCAACGTTGCGCGTAATTTTGGTTGCTTGGTCGCCGCTTGTTTTAGATTTACATAGCGCGAGCGAAATCGCGAAACTAACGTTATTTTTAGCCATCGGCATTATTATCGGTTCAGCAATTGTGCCACGGTTAATTCCCTTAGAACACTTAAGACGCGCGAGATTTGCCGCTTACAGCATGGCGTTATTGATTATAGCGTTAAGTTTTACGGAGAATTTATGGGTAGCACGATGCGTGTTGCTTTTGATTGGCATGATGGGCGGGATGTTCATTGTGCCGGTTAATGCTGCCTTGCAAGAATTAGGGCAACAAAGTATTGGTAGCGGGCGAGCCATTGCGTTGCAAGGTTTTTTCCAAAATGTGGCAATGTTGCTTGCTGTTGGCAGTTACAGTTTTGCGGCAGCACAGCAGGTGAATCCAATTGTCGCGATGTTGGGGTTAGGTGTTTTACTTTTTGTGGCGATTTTTATAGTCGCACTTTGTTTACCGCGTTCGGCAACAATGAATTCTTGAGTAGTTTCAGTTAAAATGTCACATCATTTCTTTTGTCGTGTCATCGTTTTGAGGTCATTTTCATGCGTAAAACCATTCTTACCCTGCTAGGCAGTAGTTCGCTTTTATTGACGGCGACGTTTAGCCATGCCGCTACCGATTTACCCCCTTCTGCCAAAGTTGCGATGGGCAAAGTGGAGGAAGTTTGCTCTGATTTTATGGATCCGAGTTGGCGCAAAGAACAAGTGATTGATGGCGTAAAAATTCAAGCCTCAAAACTTTGTATGCCTGACAATCCTTATGACATCGCCGCCTTTGTAAAAGGAACAAATGGCGTTTCGATGGATACGCTCATGCAAACGCAATTGGCAGCAGATGCAATTACCATGACTGATGATATGGATGGCGATGGTGATCCCGATAAAATTATTATTAAATTAGAAGTCGTCGAATTAAACGGTCATTCTCCAGACACCAAAGCACCGATTACCACATTTGATATTGCGCCAGGTTTGCAACCGACATTTTGGGTCTATGCGCCAAAAACGCGCGACATGTCCACGTTGAATTTATACGAATCGATTGCGAATCCTTTATTGCGCGTACCATCGCCTACGATTCGCGTTGAACAAGATGACGTCGTTTGGATTGTGTTGGAAAACACGCATTATTTGCCACATTCGATTCATTTACATGGTGTTGACCATCCGTTTATGGATAGCGCACAACATGGCAATGATGGCGTAGGACAAACCAGTAACATGGATACTATGCCTGGTGAAAGTAAAACCTATGTCATCAAACCACGCCAACCCGGCACGATGTATTATCACTGCCATGTTCAGCCACACACCCATATTCCAATGGGCTTGCAAGGCATGTTTATCGTTGAAGAAAATCGTCCAAATAACTGGCCTCAAACCTTAAACGTTGGCGCAGGGCAAGTGCGTCATCCGTCAGTGGCGGTTTTAGAAAAATATGCCCGCGAATACGATTTACATTATGAATCGGTGGATAAAGAACTTCATGAAGTGGTGGCGCGTTCGGCAAATGATCCGCGTTTGATTGCCAAACACATGAATATGGAATACGACACGACCGATGCGACTGACGATTATTTCATGTTAAATGGACGTTCGTTTCCGTACACTTTGCGCGAATCACTGGTTCACATGAAAGAAGATGAAAAAGTGAAATTGCGCGTCATTAACGGTCATACTGAATCGTTAGCGTTGCACATTCATGGTCACAAACCCACTGTGACGCATTACGATGGCGTGGATAATGGTGCTGGTTCTTACATTCAACGCGATGTTCACGGCATGGTTCCCGCGCAACGCTTAGATTTAGAGTTGAATGGTAAAGACGATGGCTTAAACAGTTTTGGACAAGGCATTTGGATGTTCCACGACCATGTTGAAAAATCATTTACCACAAATGGTGTGGGTGAAGGTGGAGATATTAGTTTGGTGGTTTATGACGGATTCATTGATGACAAAGGGATTCCCGCTTCACACGGCATGAGCCTTGCGCCTTATTTCACTAAAGAATATTGGAAAAAAGGCGGTTATCCTATTTGGCAAGATTACGACGCATGGCAAAGTTTAGGTTTGCCTGATTTGAATGCACCGACAACACCTGCTAAAACAGCCGTGCAAACAGTTGCGCCAAAACTTGCCGATCAACTCGCCGCCGAAGCCAAACAACAAGCTGTTTCAACGGCTAATCCTGAAAATGATGAATCATTTTTAGAAAATCTGTTAGAAGGGATATTCTGGGGTGTTGCAGGCTATTTTGCTTTTGTAAAACGCGAAAAGTTAATTGCCTTGGCAAAAGGCGTGTTAGCCAAATTAAAAAAATAAGAGGCATTTATGACCAGCGAATCCAGACCACCATTTCCACCTTTCACCGCTGAAACTGCCGCGCAAAAAGTGCGTGCGGCTGAAAATGCGTGGAATTTGCAAGTGCCTGAAAAAATTGCATTAGCGTATAGCGCAGACAGTGTGTGGCGAAATCGCGCCGAATTTTTACAAGGGCGTGATGAGATCATTGCTTTTTTAGAACGCAAGTGGGCAAAGGAATTGGAATACCGCTTAATCAAAGAATTGTGGGCATTTCATGAAAACCGCATTGCCGTACGTTTTGCGTATGAATGGCATGATGCCGACGGTCAATGGTTTCGTTCGTATGGTAATGAAAATTGGGAATTCAACGCCCAAGGCTTAATGCAACGCCGCATCGCAAGCATTAACGATTTGGCGATTTCAGAAAGAGAGCGTTTATTTCATTGGAAATTTAAAACGCCGCGACCTGATGATTATTTGAGTTTATCCGCGTTAGATTTGTAGCATTTTGAAAAAGTGAGAGCGAACACCGTTGTTCTCACTTTTTATCTCTATTTCTAAATTCAGGTTGCTAATCCTGATAAAATGAAAAAACTTCACATTAAATTTATATAGATTATCCATGACAAACACCCCTGATATTTTAAAAACCATTCTTGCTAAAAAAGAAGAAGAAGTCGCGCGTCGCCGAATTCAAACACCGATTGAAATGTTACAAGAAATTGCCAGCGGTGTTGAAAAACCGCGTGGTTTTTATGCGGCGTTGCATCGCAATGTGAGTTTGAAAAAACCAGCCATCATCGCTGAAATTAAAAAAGCCTCGCCGAGCCAAGGGGTTATTCGCGAAAACTTCCAACCGGTGACAATTGCCCAAGATTACGCGATGAATGGCGCGTCTTGTTTATCAATTTTAACGGATAAAACGTTTTTTCAAGGTTCAGAAGCCTATTTGCAAATGGTTCATGACCGTTGTCCTTTACCGGTTTTGCGTAAAGATTTCATGATTGATGCGTACCAAATTCAAGAAGCACGCACCTTAGGCGCAGATTGTATTTTGTTAATTGTCGCGGCATTAGATGATGCCAAAATGCACGAATTAGCTGATTTGGCAACACAGTTAGGAATGGATGTTTTAGTTGAAGTGCATGATGCAGAAGAATTGCAACGCGCGTTAAAACTGGACACTAAATTGATAGGGATTAACAACCGAAATTTGCGAACCTTTGAAACAAATTTACAAACCACATTAACGCTAAAAGATGCGATTCCAGATGACCGTTTAGTGATTACAGAAAGCGGTATTCATACGCGTGATGATGTGGAATTGATGCAATCAAATGATGTTTATGCGTTTTTAGTCGGTGAAGCATTTATGCGCGTGGAACAATCCGGTTTAAAAATGCGCGAATTATTTGGGCTGTAACTTTTAAATTAAAATGCGGACGGTGTTTTTACATTGTCCCATTTTGTTATTGAATTCTTCAGAAGGTGTAACAAATCCCGTGTCAAAATCTGTCGCTTTGATATTGTTTCTAAGCATAAATTTAACCGCATGCAGTATCTTTTCCCCCATTCCTTCCACGCCGCGTAACGCGGATAATTTATGCGCCACATTTAAAGAAAAGCGTGGTTGGTATAATGCCAGCGATGTTGCTTTTAAAAAATGGGGCGTTCCTGTCCCCATTCAAATGGCCATCATTCATCAAGAATCGCGTTTTGTTGCCGACGCTGAACCTTCTGGCAGTTTATTTTGGGGACTTATCCCATGGTTCAGTTTCAGCAGTGCTTATGGTTATCCGCAAGCAAAAGATGAGACATGGAGTGATTATCAGCGCAAAAGCGGTAACAGATTTGCACAACGTGATAATTTTGCCGATGCTTGCGATTTTATTGGCTGGTATTCGCAGATAAGTTATAAAAAATTGGGCATTTCTAAAACAGATGCTAAAAATCTTTATTTGGCTTATCACGAAGGTCATGGCGGTTTTCAAAAACAAACTTATGCTCAAAAACCGTGGTTAATAAATGTCTCAAATAAGGTTGCACAACGCGCACAACTGTTTCAACGGCAACTGAGTGCGTGTTCGTTGCGATGATTTCGCCAGTTTATACATGGCAAATAACGTCTTCGCATCGCCTGACCGTTTTTTTATCAACGGTTTATTTTCTAGGGCTGATTGCCTGTTTTATCAATGCCTTGCCGTGGGAAATTCAACTTGTTTTTGCTTGTTTAGTGTTGCAACACGCTTGGCTAACGTTAAAACGATTGAAGAATGAAAACTGGCAATTAAATTACGACGAAAAAAGTGGTTGGCAAATTATTGAAAATGGCGCGACACAGCCAATTGAAATTTTGGCTTCGACGGTTGTGAATCGCACGATGATTTTTTTACATTATGAATGCGAAAATAAAAAACGTTATCGCTTAATTGCAAAAGATGCTTTGTTGCCAAACTTTAACGATTATCGCCAATTGATCGTCACATTAAAAACATATCGCTAAACTTAAATTGCCGCGCGAACACAACGTAAAACACCATAACTGTATTGTTCATCAAAGGCTTCGTAAACAGGCTTAAGCGAATTTTTGTATTCATCAGGTAGACTTTCCAGAGTGGTTTTAATTTCGTTGATTTCTTCGGTAGTAATAGAAATCACATCACTCAATGTCAATTCGTCTTGCAAAATCCCTTCGGCTAAATGCGAGTAAATGGTCGTTTCTTGAAATTGCCGTAATGCCGCGATTGCCGCAACATCTAAGCCTAACTTAAACAATTGAATCGACGTTTCGCTTGAACTTAATTCATTGTTTTCTAAAATCAAAAACGTTTGCACAATGGTTAAAAAATCTTGTCCATAAATGTCTAATTTGTGTTTGCCAACGCCTGAAATTTCACTCATTTCAGCAAGGGTGCGCGGTTTATTTTCAAGCATTGCCATGAGTGTGGCATCATGAAAAATCGTGTATGCGGGAATGGATTGTGCGGCGGCAAGTTCTCGCCGTTTTTCACGCAACGCACTCCAAAAACGTGATTTTAAATCGTCGGCAATTTCCGCTTTTTTAACAACTTTTCGTTTACGTAATGGTTTTTCAAAACGCATGTCGTAACGAAGTATTAACTGCTGTTCACCGCGCAAAACAGGGCGGCTGGCTTCGGCAAGTTGCAAGGTGTTAAAACTTTC
>DALYHZ010000041.1:0-4238 GCA_031970635.1 Methylococcaceae bacterium
GTTTAAACGGTTTCGAGGTGGTGCAACTTTGTGACAAAGTGTTAGAAGTTGGTGTGCCTAAAGAACGTAATTTAAATGAATTATTTGCCCAACTTAGCGCGGCAAATATTCAAGTCATCAGTATGAAAAACAAAAGTAATCGTTTAGAACAATTGTTTGTTAATTTAGTCGAAGGATTGAAGTGAAATGAAAAAAAACTTAATTATTGCAATGCTCATGTCGTTATCGAGTTTTACCGCACATGGACAAAACTTTGCGCCTATTCACGAAGAAACACATAACAAAGTCGCCTGCATTAAAACCGATGAAAATGAAATTGCGGCACTTTTTGACCGTTGGAATTATGCTTTATCCACATTAAACCCTGATGAAGTTACCGCAGAATATGCACATGATGCCGTATTGTTGCCAACATTATCTAACAAACCTCGCACAAATCATGACGAGATTAGAGATTATTTTGTGCATTTTTTGAAAAAGAAACCGCAAGGAAAAATTGAAACTCGAATTATCAAAATTGGTTGCAATACCGCTTCTGATACAGGACTTTATACGTTCACGATAACTGAACATGGCAAACAAAAGAAAGTAGAAGCGCGTTATTCTTTTGTTTATGAATATGACGATGACCAATGGCTTATTGAACATCATCACTCTTCGCTTATGCCAGAGAAAAAAATACACAAACACCATAAATAACCATGTTTTGAGTACATAGCATGAATATATTTATTGCCTTTCGAACCATTGTCCGAAAAGAATTTTATCGATTTTTGCGAATTTGGCCGCAAACGCTTTTGCCGCCTGCGATTACCACGGCGTTGTATTTTTTAATTTTCGGTAAATTGATTGGCGACCGAATTGGCACGGTTCACGGTGTCAGTTATATGGATTACATCGTACCGGGTATTATTTTGATGTCAGTGATTACGCATTCTTATGCGAATGTGGTGTCGTCGTTTTATTCAACAAAATTTCAACGCAACATTGAAGAATTACTCGTATCACCTGTGCCAAATTGGGTGATTTTGGCAGGTTATATTAGCGGCGGGATTTTACGAGGCGTGTTAGTCGGTTTGGTCGTAGCGGTGATTTCACTTTTTTTTACACCGCTCACTATTCAAAATCCTTTGCTTGCTATTTCAGTGGTCTTTTTAACGTCAACACTCTTTGCATTGGCGGGTTTTATTAACGCAATTTTGGCAGAAAGTTTCGATGACATTTCGATTATTCCGAATTTCATTTTAACGCCATTGAGTTATTTAGGCGGCGTGTTTTATTCGGTCGATATGTTACCGCCAATTTGGCAACACATTTCGCTTGGAAATCCGATTTTATATATGGTGAATGCGTTTCGATTCGGCGTAATCGGTATTTCAGATGTTGAAATAGAACTCGCCTTTTTAATGACGGGTGGATTTATTTTGTTATTAACAGGATTTGCGTTGTGGATGTTACATCGCGGCACAGGCATTAAAACGTAAAAAAAGGGTTCAAATGATTGAACCCCTTTTTCAAGAAATATGATTTTTTACGCCAATTTCGCTTTCAAAATTTTATTGATTTCAGCCGGATTACCTTTACCTTGCATGGTTTTCATCACCTGACCGACAAAGAAACTAAACATTTTTTCGTTACCACCACGATATTGCTCAACTTGTTTTTCATTAGCGGCAAGAATGGTGTCAATAATGGCTTCAATTGCGCCGGTATCGGTAATTTGTTTTAAGCCTTTTGCGTCAATAATTTCGTCAGCCGTTTCCGAACTTTCCCACATAAATTCAAAGACTTGTTTGGCGATTTTTCCCGAAATGGTGTCATCAGCAATTCGGACAATCAAACCGGCTAAACGGTCTTCGTTAATGGGCGAATCGATGATGTCTAAATCGGCACGGTTCAACGCAGCGGATAAATCACCTGTAATCCAATTCGCACACAAGACGCTGTCGCAATCTGAAATTTTCACCACATTTTCAAAATAATTTGCCAAATCGCGTGACGAAGTCAAAATGGTCGCGCTTTCGTCATTGAGTTTGTAATCCGCTTTGAAACGTGCCTTTTTGACATCAGGCAACTCAGGCAAATGTGCTTTGATTTCCGTTTTTAGTTCTTCACTAATAAATACCGGCAATAAATCAGGATCGGGGAAATAGCGATAATCGTTTGCTTCTTCTTTGCTACGCATGGAGCGGGTTTCATCTTTAACAGAATCATACAAGCGTGTTTCTTGAACGACCGCCCCACCCTCTTCAAGCAATTCAATTTGACGTTCAATTTCGTGGTTAATGGCTTTTTCGACGAATTTGAAGGAATTGATATTTTTAATTTCAGCGCGTGTGCCGAATTCAGCTTGCCCTTTCGGACGCACTGAAACGTTTGCATCGCAACGGAAAGAGCCTTCTTGCATATTACCGTCGCAAATTTCTAAATATCGCACCAGTTCATGCAATTTTCGCATGTATGCAACGGCTTCTTTTGCCGAGCGCATATCCGGTTCAGAAACGATTTCAAGCAATGGCGTGCCAGCACGATTTAAATCGATACCAGTTGAACCGTGAAAATTTTCGTGTAATGACTTGCCTGCATCTTCTTCTAAATGCGCTCGCGTCACGCCGATACGTTTCGTTTCGCCATCGACTTCAATATTTAAAAAACCTTTGCCAACAATCGGTAACTCAAATTGGCTGATTTGATAGCCTTTGGGCAAATCAGGATAAAAATAATTTTTTCGCGCGAAAACTGAATACGGCGCAATTTCGGCGTTAATGGCTGTGCCGAAAATAACGGCTTTACGCACAGCTTCTTGATTTAAAACTGGCAAAACGCCTGGCATTCCTAAAGAAATAACACAGGCTTGAGTATTCGGTTCTGCACCGTAAGCAGTTGATGCTCCAGAAAAAATTTTCGATTTTGTTGATAGTTGAGCGTGAATTTCTAAGCCAATCACGGCTTCCCATTGTGTGTTCATGTGTGTTCCTTATGAATTAAAGCGAAGGCGTTTGTTTATGCCAATCCGTTACTTGTTGATAAACGTGAGCGGCGTTTAGCAAACGAGTTTCATCGAAATAATTTCCAATCAATTGCAACCCTACAGGCAAGCCGTTAATAAATCCCGCTGGAATCGACATCGCGGGTAAACCAGCAAGGTTAATAGCAATCGTGTAAATGTCAGCTAAATACATTTCAATCGGATTGGCGATTTTTTCACCGATGTTAAACGCAGGTGTTGGGGTAACAGGGCTAAAAATCACATCGACTTCGCTCAACGCATTTTTAAAATCTTCGCTAATCAAACGACGAACTTGTTGGGCTTTTAAATAGTACGCATCGTAATAACCCGCCGAAAGCGCGTAAGTTCCCATTAAAATACGGCGTTTGACTTCTTTGCCAAACGCTTCGCCGCGTGAGCGGGTGTATAAATCCGTTAAATCGGCTGGATTTTCACAACGATAACCAAAACGCACACCGTCATAACGTGATAAATTCGACGAACATTCTGCTGATGCAATGACGTAATACGCTGGAATCGCATATTTTAAATTTGGCATGGAAACTTCTTTCACTTCTGCGCCGAGTTTTTTGTATTCTTCAATCGCGTTTTCAAGCGTTTTTGCCATCTCTGCATTTAAATCAGCGGTGAAAAATTCTTTTGGCAAGCCAATTTTTAAACCTGCTAATGGTTTATTCAAATCTGCGCAATAATCTGGCACTGGCGCATCAACGCTGGTCGAATCTCTAACATCAAAACCTGCCATTGCGTGCAATAAAATCGCGCAATCTTCGGCACTTTTTGCCATTGAACCGCCTTGGTCTAAGCTCGACGCATACGCAATCATGCCGTAACGCGATACACGTCCGTAAGTGGGTTTAATGCCGGTGATGCCACAAAATGCCGCTGGTTGGCGAATCGAACCGCCCGTGTCTGTGCCTGTCACGCAAACCGCAAGTTGCGCCGCTACTGCTGCCGCACTGCCTCCAGATGAACCACCAGCAACCGCATTTTTATTCCATGGATTTTTTACCGCACCATAAAAACTGGTTTCGTTTGACGACCCCATGGCAAATTCGTCCATGTTTAATTTGCCTAAATTCACGGTGCCAACAGCATTTAATTTTTCCACAACCGTTGCGTTATAGGGCGCGATAAAATTGTCGAGCATTTTTGAACCACAAGTTGTTTTCACATCTTTAGTACAAAAAATATCTTTATGCGCTATGGGAATTCCGGTTAATAAATC
>DALYHZ010000041.1:4254-13850 GCA_031970635.1 Methylococcaceae bacterium
GGTTGCAATTCGCGCATCTGCGAGGTGAGCGGCATGTAATGCAATGTCTTCTGTAACGGTAACAAAAGCGTTTAAATCAGCATGTTGTTTGATGCGCGTTAAAAAATGTTGCGTGAGTTCTACGCTCGAAAATTGTTTAGTGCGTAAACCTTGCGCCAATTCTGTGATGGATTTAGTGTGCATGAGTTTAAATTTCCCTAAGAGTTTGGATGCGTGGATTTTAACATTTTTCGTTAGGACAGAGGCGTTGTGTTTTGTTGCATGAGGTAAAATTGCGCCAGAGCTAAATCTTCAGGTCTGGTAATTTTAATATTATCCGAACGACCTTCAACAATTTTAGGTGAAAATCCTTGTATTTCTAACGCGCTTGCCTCGTCCGTCACGCTCGGATTACCTTGCGTCAATTCTAACGCAGATTTTAACGCACTATAACGAAACATTTGCGGTGTTAAAGCCCGCCAGATGCGATTGCGGTTTAACGTACTGACAATTTGCTGACCTTTTACATCTTTTAACGTATCGTGCGACGACAACGCTAAAATGCCCCCCACCGAATCATTACGCAATTCGGTAATTAGCTTTTCAATATCCTGCATGGTAATGCAAGGTCGCGCGGCATCGTGAACTAAAACCCAATCATTTTTGTCAGCTTGATTTTCAATCGCCATTAAAGCATTTAAAACCGAATCGGCACGTTCTTTCCCGCCTTCTGCACGAATAATTTTTGCGTGTTTTGAAATGGCTAAATCATCCCAATATGGGTCGCCATCTGAAATAGCAACCACGATTTTTTCAAAAAATTGTGCATCAATTAAACGCGAAAGCGTGTGTTCGATGACAGTTTTTTGGTCATTCAACAAAAGATATTGTTTCGGTCGGTCAGCATTCATACGTTTGCCAACGCCAGCGGCGGGGACAATTCCCCAAAATTTAGTTTTCGTCATAAGTAAAATTTTTAAGGTTTAATGCCGCTGTGGCGCAATAACGCTTCACAAGAAGGTTCGCGTCCACGGAAATTTTTAAATAATGCCATCGCTTCGTCACTGCCGCCCTGCTCTAAAATATTAGTTAAAAATGCCCTGCCCGTCTCAGCATCAAAAATTCCTTTTTCTTCAAATAACGAAAACGCATCACTCGACAATACTTCTGCCCATTTGTAACTGTAATAACCTGCTGCGTAACCGCCAGCAAAAATATGTGAAAAACTGTGGGCGAAACGGTTAAATTCAGGTGCTGGCAAGACCGCTACTTTGTCTCGAATGGCATTCAAAATTTCGTAAATGCGCCCTCCCCTTTGCGGCTCAAAATCACGGTGAATATGAAAATCGAACAAACTAAATTCCAATTGGCGCACCATCATCATGCCGGCTTGAAAGTTTTTGGCGGCAAGCATTTTTTCAAATAACGCATCGGGCAATGCTTCGCCTGTTTGATAATGTGCTGAAATGAGTGCGAGTGCGTCTTTTTCCCAGCACCAATTTTCCATAAACTGGCTGGGCAATTCCACCGCATCCCATGCCACGCCGTTAATTCCCGAAACGCCTAAATAATTTACTTGCGTTAAAACGTGATGCAGTCCATGACCAAATTCGTGAAACAATGTGGTTACGTCATCATGCGTTAATAGCGATGGGGTATCAGCGGTTGGCGGTGTGAAATTGCACACTAAATACGCGACCGGATATTGAACATTATCGCCTTCTAATTTACGTCGTCCGATGCAATCATCCATCCATGCGCCGCCGCGTTTTTTCTCACGCGCATACAAATCTAAATAAAAACGTCCGCGTTTTTGCCCTGCACTGTCGTGAATTTCAAACAGTTGTACGTTTTCATGCCAACGGTCAAAATCATGCAGTTCCGTAATTTGCAAACCGTATAAACGTTCCACAATGGCAAACAAACCTTTTAGTACATACGGCACGGGGAAATAACTTTTTACTTCTTCTTGGGACAATTGATAATATTGCTGACGCATTTTTTCTGATAAATAACTCACATCCCATGCTTGCAAGTTTTCGATACCATAATTTTCAAGCGCAAACTTTTGTAAATCGGCTAAATCTTGTCGTGCTTGCGGCAAGGATTTTTGGGCTAAATCTTCCAGAAAATTGATGACCTCATCGGGAGAATTTGCCATTTTTGTGGCAAGTGATAATTCGGCGTAATTGGCAAAATTGAGCAATTGTGCTTCTTCATGACGCAACGCTAAAATTTGTTCCATGATTTTCGTGTTATCAAAATTTCCTTCAGATCCGCGTGTAACAAAGGCGGTGTAATGCTCACGGCGCAATTCTCGATTATCCGCATAAGTCATCACGGCAAGATACGACGGAAATTGCAACGTGATTAACCAGCCCGTTTCGTCGATATGTTTCACATGAAACATATCGACACTATTTTCGCTATGTTTCATGTGAAACATTTGTGCGCTTTGCTTAGCTTGGGCTAAAGCGGTTTCAGGTAATCCCGCTAATTCAGTCACATCCGTAATCAATTTCGTCCACGCATTTGTCGAATCTAAAACATTTTCTTCATAACGACTGGTCAACGAACTGAGTTGTTGGGAAATTTCTTTGTAACGTTGTTTCTTTTCAGCGGGTAATGCCACACCCGATAATTGAAAATCGCGCAACGCATTGGTAATAACTTTTTGTTGGGCTTCGGTCAACTTTGTAAATGTTTCACGTGAAACGATCGATTCATAAGCATGGAACAACGTTTCATTTTGTCCCATTTCGGTGGCGTAATCACTTAACTTTGGCAAGCACGCATTGTACGCATCGCGTAACGCATCATTATTCATTACCGCGTTTAAATGGCTTACCGGCGACCAGGCTTTATTTAAACGGTCTTCTACGGCTTCAATCGGTTCAATTAAGTTTTCCCATGTGTACGTTTTATTCGCGTTTAAACACGCTTCAACGATTTTTCGGACATTGGCTAATAATTCGTCGATGGCAGGTTCAACGTGTTCTGGTTTAATTTGGCTAAAATGTGGTAAATCAATTTGGTTTAATAATGGATTAGTCATATTTTAAAGAGTCAATAAAAGAGAGCAGGGCAGGGGAGTCGAAACGCCAATTCAAATAACGTTGTGTTTCGACGTGATATAAAACCGGAATGAGTAGGGCGAATTGCGGTTGCCATTCTTCGTGCTGGGCAATGTCAACATATTCGACAGCAATATTATTGTTGATTAAAAGTGTTTTTGCATCATCACATAAATGACAGCCATCTGTGCCAAGTAATAATAAACGCATCAGTGTTTTGTAATTTTATCTAAATAACCCAGCATAATCGCTGAAACAACCAAACTCATGTGAATAATAACGTACCAGAGAATTTTATCGTTGCTCACGTTCTCGACATTCATAAACACTTTTAATAAATGAATCGATGAAATCGCTACAATCGAAGACGCTAATTTTATTTTTAACGAACCATAATCGTGCGTGCCGAGCCAATTCAATTTTTCCGTGGAATCACTTAAATTCAAACGAGACACGAAATTTTCATAGCCGCTAAACATCACAATCACAATTAAACTGCCAACCAAACTTAAATCAATTAACGTAAGCAGTTTTAAAACCAAGGTGTCTTCACTGATGTCTAGCAGGTGAGGGAGCAGGTGATAAAGTTCTTCAAAAAATTTGAGAAATAACGCAATCAATCCCAAACTCATGCCTACATAAATCGGGGCTAAAATCCAACGGCTGGCATACATTATTTTTTCGAGTGAATCTTCAATTTTTTCTAACATGATGAGTTCCTGACAATAAAAAAAGCGCGAATAGAAATTCGCGCTTCTTGTTTAAGCCAACGGCTTGAGGTGTAAGATTTTTTACCTTTCACCTCGAACCTTTTATCTGATTTTAATGCGAAGCGTGTTTTTCTTTGTGCTTTAGAATTTGACGATCCAATTTGGTGACTAATTCATCAATTGCAACATACATGTCTTCTTGATGATCTTCCGCAAAAAATTTCGTTCCCGCAAAATGCAAGGTGGCTTCGGCTTTCTGCACTAATTTTTCCACGCTTAAAATAACGTGAACATCTGTCACTTTATCGAAATGACGCGCTAATTTTGAAAATTTATCTTCGGTGTGCGCTCTTAATGCGTCCGTGATTTCTAAGTGATGACCGCTAATAATAACTTGCATAAATAATTCCTTGTAAAAATGAAGGAGGAAAAATTCAACGGGCGTTTTGTTTTCATAATAAACGCTTGCGTTGACTGGACGAGGAAATAAACATCGCTTCACGATATTTAGCCACGGTTCTTCGGGCAACGTTAATGCCCTTTGCTTTTAAAAACTCCGCTATTTTACTATCACTGAGCGGTTTTGTTGCATTTTCATTGCTAATTAACTCTTTAATCAATGCGCGAATGGCAGTGGACGAACATTCTCCGCCCCCATCGGTTAACACATGACTCGAAAAAAAGTATTTGAATTCTACAATGCCATTTGGCGTGTGCATATATTTTTGCGTGGTCACTCGCGAAATTGTGGATTCGTGCAATTCTAATTCTTCTGCCACATCACGCAATACCATCGATTTCATGGCAATCGAACCGTGTTCGAAAAAGGCGGTTTGTTTTTCCACAATACAGCGTGCCACCCGTAATAAAGTATCGTTACGGCTATGCAAACTTTTAATAAACCATTTCGCCTCCTGCAAATGTTCTTTCATGCAGGTATTATCTTTGCTGTTATCGGCTTTTTTAATTAGATTGGCATAGGTTTCATTGACTCGCAATTTCGGCGCAATATCGGGATTCAATTCAACGCGCCATTGGTCGCCTATTTTCCGCACATAGACATCAGGTACAACGTATTCAGAATGCGTACTTTGAATTTGTTCACCCGGTTTTGGGTCTAATGTCCGCACTAATGCCACGATTTCATGCAATTCATCTTCGGTCACACCCAATTTTCGCACTAATTTACTTTGTTCATGTGTGGCAAGTAAATCTAAATAACGGGTAACTAAAATCAGCGCATCGGCTTTGTATGGTGTATCGTCGCGCAATTGTTGTAATTGCAAACGTAAACAATCACTCAAATCAACAGCCGCGACACCTGCAGGGTCAAAATATTGAATTCGATGCAAGACCGCGTGAACTTCGTCCAATTCCAAATCGGTGATTTGTTCGCGCAAACTGTAAAAAATATCCTCAACACTGGTCATTAAATAGCCTTCAGTGTTAATCGAATCAATAATGGCGATTGCAATGGCATAATCACGTTCTGAGAACGAAACCAAATCTAATTGCGCCAATAAATGCGCTTGCAAACTCAAGGTGCTGGTGCGTTGGCTTTCAAATTCGCCATCAAAATTCGATACTTCTTGAATGGTTCCGAATTCATAATCTGGCACGGACTCGTATTCTATTTCGGGTTCAGTTTCATAAATATCATCCCACGAGGAATCAATTGGCAAGTCATCAGGAATATCTGTTTGTGATCCTTCACTACCGTGTAGCAAATCCAAATTATCGCTTTTCTTATCGTGCAATGGCGCATCCAGCGAAAATGAACCAAATTCATCATCTTCTAATTCAAGCATGATATTTGATTCTAACGCTTGTTGAATTTCTTGTTGCAAATCCAATGTGGACATCTGCAACAATTTAATCGCTTGTTGCAATTGCGGTGTCATCGATAATTGATGACCCATCCGTAAATGTAAAGATTGTTTCATAAGCGATAAACCTTGAGTGTAATGCCTTGAGATGATTTACAAACTGAAATTACTGCCTAAATACACGTCACGGACTTCTTTATTTGCGACAATTGCTTGTGCATCACCTTCGGCAATGACTCGCCCGTCACTTAAAATATAAGCGCGATGACAAATATCAAGCGTTTCGCGGACATTGTGTTCAGTGATTAAAACACCAATGCCGCGTTGGGTTAAATGCTGAATAATTTTTTTAATATCTTCTACCGAAATAGGATCAACGCCGGCAAACGGCTCATCAAGTAAAATAAACTTTGGATTGGAGGCGAGGGCGCGTGCAATTTCAACCCGCCGCCGTTCGCCACCCGATAAACTTAATGCTAATTGATTTTGCAAATGCCCAATATGAAATTCCTCGAGCAATTCGCTAATTAATAATTCGATTTGCCCAGCTGTTAAATCGTCACGCAATTGCAATACTGCGCGTAAATTATCCGCAACGGTTAATTTACGAAACACGGAGGGTTCTTGCGGCAAATAACCGATTCCGTTAGTGGCTCGAATGTGCATGGGCATGTGCGTAATCGATTTACCATCGAGCGTAATTTCACCGCCATCGGCTTTCACTAAACCCACTAACATGTAAAAACTGGTGGTTTTTCCTGCTCCATTAGGTCCAAGCAAACCAACAACTTCACCCGTTTTAACGCTTAACGATACGCCATTTACAACAGGGCGTTTGTTATAGTGTTTTTGTAAGTGTTGTGCGGCAAGAATCATAATTTACTGTTTAGGCTGAATGACAACATGTACACGTTGTTTTGTGTTATCAGCGGCGGCATTTTTATCACCTGCTTTCACTAAAGACGTTTTAATATCATATTCAATATAATCACTTGAATACGTCCCGTTGCCTTGATAAACCGTTGCATCGCCGATTAACACCAATAAATTTCGTTTGGGATAAAATTCGCCTGTTGATGCTTGACCGGTAATATCTTTTGCACCCACACTCGGCGTTTGTTTGAATTTTGCTGCTTTACCCGTAAAAACCAATTTTTCGGCTTCGCCTTCTTTGAAATGCACTACTAATTTATCCGAATTCACGTGAATACTGCCTTGCGTTGCTAATACATTTCCCGTGTAAGTGCTAAGTTCAGATTTTTCATCATACGTTGCCCCGTTAGAATCAATCACGATTGGCTGTTTTGCATCACTTTCCAATGCCATTATTGCAGACGAATTGAAAATTAACGCGCCTAACGCTAAATTGCGCCAAATTCGGAGGTTATTTTTTATCATAGATGCCATGTACTTTTGCCAATAATTCTAAATGAACAGGAGCATTAAACGTTGCTTTCATCCCTTGACCAGTGGTGATATTTTTACCGCTGCGTAATTCTGTAAACTCACTCGTTTGCGCAAAATGCGTTTGAGGCGTGACGATTAAATTTGACGTGTGAATGATTAACTCGCGACCGTGTGGACTGGCGGCGCGTTCAATCGCAACTTTTCCATTTAACCACAATGTTGCACCGTCCTCAGATAATTCACCGGTTTCGGACTGAATTTGCCACGCTGGATGCGGCGCGTTATAAAAAAACATTAACGGATTTTCCAGTTGCATTGTGCCATCATCACTGTAATGCGTCATTTTATTGGCGGTTAAATGTGTTTCTAAACCGCCTTGCGCGTTCATTTGCCATTTTTGATAGCCCACACTAAAAAAATCTGCACTGTGCGCGACCGCATCACGCCGTTCAACATTATCATTTACGAACAGTTTAACTAACAAACTGCTAACAATTGCAAGTCCAATTACATAACCATAAAAAGCGTTATGTTTGGGTTTCATGCGAGATATTCACTCAAAAGTGGCTCAAAAAAATCTTGCGCTTGCATAATTACGTCACATACTTCACGCACCGCGCCATTGCCGCCACTTAATGTCGTAGTCCAATCGGCACAGGCTTTTACCGCTTCGAGTGCATTCGCCACAGCGATCGCTAAACCAACTTGCGTCATGATGGGCAAATCCACGACATCGTCACCCACATAAGCGACTTGTTCAGGTTTTAAGTCTAATTTTTGCAATAATTCCGCAAAAGCGGCGCGTTTATCTCTTTGATTTTGATAAACAAGTTTTACGTCTAATTCTTCCATGCGTTTTGTGACGATGAGTGATTCACGTCCCGAAATCACGGCAATTTCAACGCCTGTTTGTTGCAACATTTTAATGCCATGCCCATCGTGAGCATGAAAAGCTTTAAATTCATTACCTTGATAATCAAAAAACAATTTTCCATCGGTCAAAACACCATCAACATCTAAAATCAAAAGTTTGATTTGACGGGCTTGCTCCATCACTCTAACTGGAATCATTACACTATCCCCGCACGAATTAAATCGTGCATATTTAACGCGCCACACAAACGTTGCTGGTTATCGACCACACACAACGCACTAATTTTTTGTTGTTGCATAATTTGCATGGCTTCTGCTGCCAGACAATTTGCATCAATCACGCTGCAATTACGCGTCATCACTTGGCTAATTTCACAATTTGGCAAAGTAAAATCCACGCCAAGTAACCGTCTTAAATCACCATCCGTAAAAATTCCTAACACTTGTTTTTGATTATCTACAATGGCGGTCATCCCTAATTTTTTAGCGGTCATTTCTAATACTGCGCCACTTACCAATGTTGTTTCGTTCACCATTGGAATGGCATCTTCAGTGTGCATAATATCGCTCACACGCAATAATAAACGCCGACCTAATTGCCCGCCAGGATGTGAAAACGCAAAGTCATCACGACTAAATCCACGCGCCTCAAGTAGCGAAACCGCTAGCGCATCGCCCATAACCAACGCGGCAGTGGTACTCGAGGTCGGTGCTAAACCCAAAGGACAGGCTTCTTGAGCAACTGAAACATTCAAGTGAACTGTAGCAAAATTCGCCAATGTTGAACTCGAATTTCCTGTTAACGCAATCAGCGGAATATTTAGCCGTTTAATTAGCGGCAAAATCGCTAGAATTTCCTGCGTTTCTCCCGAATTCGATAATGCCAACACCACATCTTGCGTGGTAATCATGCCTAAATCACCATGACTTGCTTCACCAGAATGCACAAAAAATGCCGGTGTACCAGTACTGGCTAAAGTAGCCGCAATTTTTCCACCGATATGACCTGATTTCCCGACACCGGTGACAATAATTCGACCTGAACAACTAAACAAAATTTTACATGCCGCCACAAAATTGGCATCTATTCGCGTTGCTAATTCGGTAACTGCTTGAGCTTCAACTTGAATAACGGCAAGACCTAACTCGCGCAACGTATCATCATGGAGTTTCATGGTAAAAGAGGCATAATTACAATGGCGTTATTATGCCACGATTTATGGAATTGATGTTGCTTGTAAATGAAATGTAAATAGAAAAACAAATAGTCATTTTTGAGGCTTTCATTATGATATATAGCTTGGCATAAATACTGCTTGTTAAAATATAATAACAATAACGACCATTGTCGCTATTGAATAATAGGTATAATCCCAGCATATTTTCTGGTATCTAAGTTAATGACTAAAAACGTATAGGTTGTCGATATGGCTCAAATTGAACAAGAGACTGGTGATAAAAAACCATCAAAAAAACCCTTAATTATCTTAGTACTTGCAGTCATTGTTTCGTTAGCTGCCGGTGCTGGCGGGATGTTTTTTTACATGAAAAAATATGCAGCTCATGAAGAGGTTGCGTGCGAGGAAGCACCACCGCCACCGGTAACTACACTTTATTTTGACGTGACCAAACCGTTAGTCGTTAATTTTCCACAAAATTCATCTGTACGTCTTGTGAAAATAACTTTGTCGATGACTGCAGAAAATGAAGCGACCATTGCCGTTTTG
>DALYHZ010000042.1:0-13826 GCA_031970635.1 Methylococcaceae bacterium
GTCACAGGAAACTGTGCAACGTATGCTTGGGCATTTTTACTGTTTGTTGCAGGGGATATTGGCTAATCCAACAGGTCGCTTAAGTCAATTGCCATTACTCACTGTGCAAGAACACGAACAACTGGCTATTTGGAATTCAACTGATGCTGAATATCCAAAACAGCAAAGTATTATTGATGTATTTGAAAATGTGGTTGCACAAAATCCGCAAGCGACGATGTTGATATTTGATGAACAACATTTCAGCTATGCTCAGTTAAATGCCCAAGCTAATCAACTTGCAAATTATTTGTTGGAATTGGGGGCAAGAGCAGAACAACGCATCGCATTAAGTATGCCGCGTGGAGTGTCATTATTAGTTGGTTTATTGGCAATATTGAAAACAGGCGCTGTATATGTACCTATTGACCCTACTTACCCACAAGCGCGACAACATTATCTATTTCAAGATTCAAAGGCAGATTGGTTACTCACCGTCTCATCTTTGGCATCGCAATTAGATTATACGACTCGGAAAATCTATATCGATGACCCGAATACTTATAAGACTTACAGTTCGACTAATCCTAAAGTAGTTCGTTCACCAAAATCTGCCGCCTATGTAATTTATACTTCAGGTTCAACAGGGCAACCTAAAGGCGTTATTGTTAGTCACGCTAATCTTCTGCATTCTACACATGCGAGAAGTCTTTATTATAGTGACCGTATCGAGTGTTATCTGTTATTACCTTCGTTTGCATTCGACAGTTCCATTGCAGGTATTTTTTGGAGTTTAACTCAAGGTGCGAGTTTATGTTTACCCGCAGATGAATTGCTTAAAGAACCTTTAGCATTAGGCGCGTTGATTGAGCGTCATCGCATAACTCATCTTTTGACTTTGCCCTCGTTGTATCAAATTTTACTCGAACGCGCTTCTTTTGCATTACAAAGTCTTCGTGTTGCTATTGTTGCAGGTGAAGCCTGTTCTAACATTGTTGTAAATTCTCATTTTTCGCATATACCTGTAACTAAATTATTCAATGAGTATGGTCCAACAGAAGCGACCGTTTGGTGTTGTGTGCATCAAATACAAGCAAGTGATAACGAAGCTCCACCAATTGGAAAAGCGATTCCTAACATGCGTGTTTACATCGTTGATGAGGCATTACAACCAGTACCTGTAGGCGTTGCTGGTGAGCTATTAGTGGAAGGCGAGGGAATTAGTCGAGGTTATTTAGGACAACCTGCATTAACAGCAGAACGCTTTATTCCAAATCCCTTTTCCGATAAAGGAGATCGGTTATATCGAACCGGCGACAGAGTGCGGTATCGCGCTGATGGTTGTATTGAATTTCTTGGTCGTTTTGATCAACAAGTAAAAATTAGAGGTTTTCGCATTGAATTAGGCGAAATTGAAATGTGTTTATTACAACATCCGGCAGTAAGCAGTGCCGCGGTGATTGTAAGAGAAGATATGCCAGATATGAAACGATTAGTTGCTTATTTAACAGGCGATGTCTCGATTCAAGAAGATTTAAA
The DNA here is from genome assembly GCA_031970635.1 of Methylococcaceae bacterium. Classification (GTDB taxonomy): domain Bacteria; phylum Pseudomonadota; class Gammaproteobacteria; order Methylococcales; family Methylomonadaceae; genus UBA10906. The sequence continues at coordinate 1,519 of DALYHZ010000042.1, forward strand.
AACGCAACTTAGAAACAGTTTACCCGATTATATGCAACCCAGTGCATGGGTTTGGCTCGATACAATGCCATTGAACGCCAATGGTAAGTTGAATCGTAAAGCATTGCCTATTCCTGAAATCAGAGCGGAATCGCTTGATAATTTTATTGAACCCAGAGACGAAGCTGAAGAAGCGATTGCAGATATTTGGCGAGAAATACTCGGTGTGGAGCGTTTGAGCATTCATGATAATTTTTTCGAATTAGGTGGACATTCGTTAGCGGTGGTACAAGTGATGGCAAAAATACAGGATTTATTTGCAATTGATTTACCGGTTGATGCGTTATTTGAAGCGCCGACCCTTGCCGAATTTGTTGATTACATGGCGGCGTATCAAGAATAGCTACGATTTTCTAATCAAATAAAAAATAAAATTACGATATGAATGATAACACTTTATATAGACTTGCAGATTCTACGGTTGTCGAGGCATTAGTTGATCATTGGATTGCTTGGCCACACACATTTTCGCCCGTGCTTTATAGTTTGCACATGCTAAATTATCAGAAAAAAAATCTGACTTCATATTTGCAAAATCCAGAGATTCACCTTAAGTCCAGTAACAATCCAAAACTACTCGGCGGTCCATTTGTAAATATTCCAACGGACAGAGTAGCAGATATAGCAGACATGCTTAGTCGGATGACCGATGAGCATGGCGATAGTTTGCAAATGGCTAACGATTTAATTGATTTACAAAATCGATTAGATAAAGAAGCTGTGGGGCAAAGTTTAGAACCCTATTACCAGCAATTACCTGATTCATTACGTGGTTATGTGGAATTGCTCTACGATTATAACAATCGACCTATTGTGCGTTGCATAGAAAGTTTATTTTATAAAAGTAAACATTATAAAAAACACCTTCAATCATTACGCCTCTTTACACAAACGCATGATAGGGCACGACCTTATTACATGAGTACACCACGTTTGCCAGATGATACGAGTATTTCTTGGCAAATTCCTTTTGCTGATGAGGCTGTTGATGAATTATTTAAATTAGACACTCAACCGCAATCGTTAAGTTACATTCGTAACCTGTTAGGACTGAATACTTGTGATGATGAGAAATTGCTTGGCTTATTGACTGCACAAATATCGCCAGTAACTGTTGAATCTTGGCAAGGACGAGGTGTGCGAATTCGTTATCTTGGACATGCTGGTGTGCTGGTTGAAACAGGTGATATTGTAATACTGGTTGACCCACTAATTGCTGTAAAACCCAGTGAAGGCGGCATAGAACGTTATAGTTTCCAAGATTTACCTACAAATATCGATTATGTCTTAATTACACATGTGCATCATGATCATTATGTTTTTGAAAGTTTACTGCGTTTGCGCCATAAAATCGGCTGTTTAATTGTTCCGAAAAACTCGGGAATTTTCTATGCGGATATTTCAATGAAACTGATGGCACGCGAATTGGGGTTTCAAAATGTCATAGAAGTTGAACCTTTGGATAGTCTTTCATTTTTTGATGGCGAAATCGTCGCCATTCCTTTTCTTGGTGAACATAACGATTTACCTTTTGCAAAAAGTGCTTATTTGGTTCGTGTAGGCAGTCAAAAAATATTATTTGCGGCAGATTCTAATTGTCTGGACTCACAAATGTATAAGAATTTATGCACTGAATATGGAACGATTGATACCGTTTTTCTTGGTATGGAATGTATTGGCGCGCCACTTTCTTGGGTTTATGGGGCATTATTACCAAAACTTCCCGATTTCAAGCACAGTCAATCAAGACGTTCTAACGGTAGCAATGCCGAAGCCGCTTTGCAATTACTAGACTATGCCATTGGTCGTGAACCATGGTTGCAATATTTTATGGCATTAGAACCGGAAGACGATGATGCCTATATTCGTGAAATTAGCAAAATGTTAGCGGTTTGCCATGATAAAAATTATGTTGATGCGAGATGTTTATATGGAAGCGATGAGATTTTTTTAGGTAGAAATTAAATGACGATAGAAAGCCACTTAACTCCGAAATCTAATCGTTCCAATCTGATAGCACGATTAGGAAAAAATAATGCTATAAACACTATCCTAAAGCGTGAAAATAATGAGCCTGCGCCGTTGTCATATTCGCAAGAACGTCTGTGGATTATGTCACACCTTGAACCCGACAATCCGATTTATAATGTTGCGGGTGCGGTACGTTTTGATGGACCTTTAAATGTTGTTGCATTGGAAGATGCGTTGACAGAAGTGGTACGTCGTCATCATATTCTTAGCAGTCGATTTATAACAATAAACTCGCAACCTCGACAACAGGTAATGCCTGAAACGGATTTACCATTGGAAACGTTAGATGTATCTACTTTTTCAGAAAATGAAAAAATGGTAGCATTTGAGCGTTATGCTGCTCCTTTCATACACAGACCATTCAGGTTGGATAAACAGTCACCGTTGCGCGTCTTGCTGACAAAATTGGGTGATGCGCAACACATTTTATTATTGACGTTGCATCACATGGTATCGGATCGTTGGTCAGTTGGTGTATTAATGCAAGAAGTTGCCGCATTATACGAAGCATTTGATAAAGGTTTATCTTCACCCTTGTCAGCATTGGCTATTCAATACGCTGATTTTTGTGTTTGGCAACGTAGCCAACAAGAAAAATGGGAAAATCAACTCACCTATTGGCAAAAAAAATTAGCGGGGGTTTCCCCTTTATTGGAATTGCCCATTGACCGACCTAGACCTCCCTTGCAACGTTATCACGGCGATGTATTGTGTTTTGAATTATCCATTGAATTGACCCAAAAATTAAAGCAACTGGCACAACAACATAACGCTACATTATTTATGGTAATGGCGGCAACTTATTCAACGTTGTTATATCGTTATAGTGGTAGTCGTGATTTTTGTATTGGTTATCCGGTAGCTGGGCGTAACCGCAGTCAATTGGCTAATTTAATTGGTTTTTTTGTCAATACGTTAGTTTTACGTTGTCAAATTAACGGCGAAACACGTTTTATCGATTGGTTAGCTCAGTTACGAGAACAAGCACTACAAGATTTAAATCATCAAGAATTGTCATTTAGCCAATTGCTCGAAGCGCTCAGCCCACCACGCAATGGCAGTCATGCTCCCGTGTTTCAAGTCATGTTAAGTATGCAGAATGCCCCGGCAAGTCCATTAACCTTGACGGGCATTAATACGACGACAATTCCGGTTAATTCGCATATTTCACAATATGATTTAGCTTTGTTGCTGGAAGAAATAGAAGGAAAAATTCAAGGTATTATTGAATATAATACCGACTTATTTGATAGTTCGACTATTTCGAGATTGGCTGAAAACTTTCAAGTATTACTTTTTGATGCGGTCAATAATCCTTCAAAATCATTAAATCGTTTGAAAATTTTAAATGATTTTGAACAAAAACAATTGATTTCTGATTGGAGTGGTTGCGATGTCGATTATCAAGAAAAAGTGTTAATTCCTCAGTTAGTCAAAGAACAATCTATTCAAAATCCAGATAGAATCGCATTAATTTATACCAATCAAACATTAACTTATCGTGAGTTAAATCAGCGTGCCGACTATTGGGCTTTAAAATTACATCAACAAGGTATTAAGTCAGGCGATCGAGTTGGTGTGAGTTTGGAACGTTCTGTCGAATTGATTGTTGCATTGTTTGCGGTATTGAAAAGTGGCGCGGCGTATGTGCCACTCGACCCTGATTATCCAAACGATAGATTAGCGTTTATATTGGCTGATGCGGATATCGACTTGTTAATAACGCATACGGATTTAGCTGATAAATTCCAGAACAATAACTTGAAAATGTTATTTGTAAATCATGAATCAGATGCGCGAATCACATCAGAATGTCATTTTGATGCAACGCTAAGTCCTCACCATACGGCTTATATCATTTACACATCGGGTTCCACAGGTTTTCCCAAAGGTGTGGCGATAAGTCACGCTAATTTGTTGCATTCAACTCAAGCAAGAAGTCGTTATTATCGTGAACCGTTACACAGTTTTTTATTATTATCCTCTTTTGCTTTTGATAGCTCGGTTGCAGGTATTTTTTGGACATTAACGCAAGGCGGCTGTTTGCATTTACCGCACCGAAATCAATTAACAAATATTCAAGCATTAGTTGACTTAATTAAAAATTATAAAATTAGTCATTTGTTGGGATTGCCATCGTTTTATTCTTCAATTATGGATTTTGCAGATGTTAAGGATTTGGCGAGTTTATCAACGGTTATTGTTGCAGGTGAATCTTGTAACGGTAAAATTGCGGTAGCTCACCGCCAATTATTGCCCCACACCGCTTTTTACAATGAATATGGACCGACTGAAAATACCGTGTGGAGCAGTGTTTATCGAGTAAACGATACACCATCCTCTGTGTTACCCATCGGGCGACCTGTTGATAATGTCCGAATTTATATTCTCGATACGCAATTTCAACCCGTACCACTTGGTGTGGTTGGTGAATTATGTTTAGCAGGTAAAGGCGTAGCGCAAGGCTATTTGAATCGTCCAGATTTGACTGCAGAAAAATTTATTCCAAATCCGTTTGGAAAAGATGGTTCGCGACTTTATAAAACGGGAGATTTAGCACGATTTTGCGTTGAGGGTGAAATCGAATTTATGGGGCGTCTTGATCAGCAGGTGAAAATACGCGGTTATAGAATTGAGTTGAGTGAAATTGAAGAAAGACTGCTAACACATTCTGGAATTAAAGAAGCGGTTGTATTAGCTGAAGGTGAAGCCTCAACTCATAAAAAATTAGTTGCTTATTTAGTTATGCAGCCATTTTGTGAACCACTTGATAATAAGGTTTTACAACTTTATCTAAAGCAAACCTTACCTGATTATATGATTCCTATGCACTATGTTTGGCTGGATGCTTTTCCATTAACACCTAACGGTAAGTATGATCGACGGGCATTATTGTTACTGGAAAAAACAACGCCCTCTGCTGCGGAAATAAAACTCCCTAGTAATTGGGTTGAAGAAAGTGTGAGTGATATTTGGAAAGAGGAGTTGAGTTTAGAAACGGTTAGTGTTTCTGAAAATTTTTTCAATCTTGGAGGACATTCGCTTGCAGCAATACAGGTAAATTCTCGTATTCAACAGCTATTTAATATCGACGTACCATCAAAAATTTTATTTGAATTTGTCACAATCGAAACACTAGCCACGGCAGTTATCAATCTGTTAGAAGAACAACTTGGTGAGGACAATATTGATGATTTGTTAGCTGAGTTTAGTTAATGCGTAGCGAATACATATAAACAACCTGTGTACTTATCGTTTTAATTTTTTCAAGTTTCATTATGCCTCTATCTACCAATAATCGTATTGCTAATCTTTCCAAAGAAAAACAAGCACAATTACTAAAGCATCTTAGTGAAAAAAATAAATCGGCTAACCGCCGTATTCGTAGACGTTCAAAACATTCACCATGCCAATTATCGTTTGCCCAAGAAAGATTATGGTTTTTGGCACGCTTAGAGCCAAATGCGCCGTTCTACAACATGGCGGGAATTATAAAAATACACGGGCAGTTAAATGCTGGGATATTAGAACAAGCATTAAATGAAGTGGTTTGCCGTCATGAAGTATTGAGAACCAGTTTTTCGTTAATGGATGACAAACTAAAACAAATTGTACATCCTTTCGGAAAAATTGATGTAAGACAAGTAGATTTAAGTGATTTAGCGTTTGAACAACGCAAACAAACTTTGGATACATTGCAAAACCAAGAAGCTCAACAAGTGTTTGATTTGGCTAATTTACCGTTGATACGAGCATTATTGGTAAAACTCGACACGGACAATTATCAGTTATCGATTACGCTTCATCATATTATTGCCGACGAGTGGTCGTTGCGACTGCTAATCAAAGAAGTTAGTTTGTTTTATCAGCGTATGCAAAAGGGGTTGCCTCTTATTGAATCAGAACTGTTGATTCAATATGCGGATTTTGCTGAATGGCAGTGTCATTATTTGCAAGGTGAACTTTATGATAAGCAATTAGCCTATTGGCGAAAACATTTAGCTTTAGCTCCAGAATCGTTGAATTTACCTACAGATTATGCGCGTCCACTTCAAATCTCCTATCGAGGAGATGATTCCAGTTTTCAATTGCCCGATGACATTGCTTTTGCATTGATAGCATTAGAAAAACAAACTAATACTACGATGTTTGCAATAATGATGACGGCTTTTAATGTGCTGTTATGGCGATATTCTGGTCAAAATAATATTTGTGTAGGTTATCCCATTGCAAACCGTAATCACAAAGATATTGAAGAGTTAATCGGTTTTTTTGTTAATTTGCATGTGTTACATACCGATTTGTCTAGTAATCCAAATTTTCTTGTTTTATTAGAACAAGTTAAAAGTCATTTATTGGAGGCTCAGAATTATCAGGACTTACCATTTGAAAAATTGGTGGAAGCATTACAACCACAAAGGGAATTAAGTCGCAGTCCATTGTTTCAAGTGATGCTTGTTTATCAACATACAGAATTAGAAAAACTAGTTATCCCCAATCTGCAGTTTGATTTTATTGATGCGAAGGTGCAATCCGCCAAATATGATTTGACGTTTAACATATTCCGAACGGGCAATCAGATTCGTTGTAGCATCAATTACAGTACGGATTTATTTACCGAAGAAACGATTAAACGGATGGCTACGCACTGGCAACAATTGTTAGCATCTATTTCAAAGCAGCCTCAAATACCGATTTCTGAATTGACCATGCTTAGTCATTCTGAAAAACATCAAGTTCTGCATGATTGGAATGCGACCGGTACTGCCTATTCTCAAAATTTTTACATTCATCAATTGTTTGAAGAACAAGTAAAACGTAGTCCGGATGCTATTGCTTTGAAATTTTTAGAGCAAGCATTACGTTATTCTGAATTGAACGCTAAGGCTAATCAACTCGCACATTATTTGATTTCTCAAGGCATCAGTTCGGATGATTTAGTTGGTATTTGTCTTGAACGTTCGCTAGAAATGGTCATCGGATTATTAGGAATATTGAAAGCGGGCGCAGCTTATGTGCCGCTTGATCCACATTTGCCCAAGGAACGTTTAGCGTTCATGTTAAATGACATTAAGCCTGCGATGGTGTTGACGCAGGCAAAATTCGCGGATTACGATTTTGACTCGTCGAAAATGCTAGTGCTTGATGATTGGTTACAGTTTGAATCGTTTCCTGCTGTGAATCCGGATGTTATTTTACATCCTGATAGTCTGGCTTATTGTATTTACACATCCGGCTCAACGGGTCAACCGAAAGGCGCAGGCGTTTCGCATCAAGGCATTTTGAATCGGTTGCAATGGATGCAAACCGAATATCAATTAAATAACCAAGATAGCGTGTTGCAAAAAACACCGTATAGTTTCGATGTTTCGGTATGGGAGTTTTTTTGGACATTAGCAACTGGTGCAAGACTTGTGATTGCTGCACCGGAGTTACATAAAGATACTCACGCTTTAATTACACTCATCCAACACGAAAATATTACGATTATTCATTTCGTACCGTCGATGTTGCAGATGTTTATTAACATGTCAGGCGTAGAAAATTGTGGCTCGTTAAAACGGGTTATTTGTAGTGGAGAAGCACTATCGGTTGATATGGTGCGGCAATTTCAACAAAAACTGTCAGCAGCGTTATATAACCTGTATGGTCCAACGGAGGCTTCAGTCGATGTAAGTCATTGGACATGTCCATCAGCCAGTCAGGACATAACTATTCCTATAGGCAAACCGATTGCCAATATTCAGTTATATATTTTAGATAATCACCTTAATCCTGTTCCATTTGGAACAGCAGGCGAGTTACATATTGCTGGCGTTGGTTTAGGGCGAGGTTATTTAAACCGTCCTGCATTGACGGCAGAAAAATTTATTCCAAATCCTTATGGTGTAGCAGGCAGTCGATTGTATAAAACCGGCGATTTGGTGCGTTATCGTTCAGATGGCAATATTGAGTATCTAGGACGCATTGACCATCAAGTCAAAATCCGAGGTTTTAGAATCGAGTTAGGAGAAATTGAAGCAACGTTACTTACTCATGCTGACGTAAAAGAAGCGGTTGTATTAGCAAGGGAAGACCAAGCAGGTGAGAAACGATTAGTTGCGTATTTGGTGGAACAGCAAGCAGGCACATTGCAAATCGATAATCTAAAAATACAACTAAAAGCATCTTTATTCGATTATATGATTCCCAGTGCTTTTGTTGTTTTAGAAAAAATGCCGCTCAGTAACAACGGTAAGTTAGATAGAAAAAAGCTACCGATGCCGGATGTGGGTGCAATGCCTAATCGTGAATACGAAGCTCCTCAAAACGAAATAGAAATTGCCATAAGTGAAATATGGCAAGTCTTATTTAACACTGAGACCGTAAGTCGTCATGACCACTTTTTTGAATTAGGTGGACATTCGCTCATGGTGATTAGCCTGATTCAATGTTTACATGAACGTGGTTTATTCGCGGATGTGCGGACAATATTTTCTAATCCAATTTTATCTGATATGGCGATTGCCATTGCAGGAAATCAGATTCAAATTCCTTCCATTGAAATACCGCCAAATTTGCTTGATGCGGGATTTAGTCCAAATATGGAGGAATTTAGAATATGAATTTGACACAAACATTAGCCCACCTTAAACAGAAAAATATTCGCTTAGTGGCGGATGGTAATGAATTGGTAATTCATGCCCCATCAGGGGTAATGGATGCAGAAACGATAGCTTTGTTGAAGAAGCATAAACAAGCCTTATTAGAAGTATTGTCAAATCAACAAAATGCTGACGAGTTAAACAACGCGCCATTAACAATTACGCCAGATAAATTAACGTTGGTAGATTTATCGCAACAAGCCATTGATGATATTGTTGATCGTATACCAGAAGGGGTTGCAAATGTTCAGGATATTTATCCGTTAGCTCCGTTGCAAGAAGGCATTTTGTTTCATCACCTACTGGATACACAAGGTGATACTTATTTGCTTCGGTCGATATTGGCATTTAAAGAACGCGAGCAGTTAAATCAATTTACCAATGCGTTGCAACAGGTCATCAATCGTCACGATATTTTGCGTAGTGCCGTGTTTTGGCAAGACTTACCGCAACCGGTGCAAGTTGTGTTTAGAAAAGCATCTTTGTCCGTAACCGAACTCAAACTGCAATCCGGCAGCGACGCATTATCGCAATTACAAATCGCAACGGACCCACATAATATGCGGCTGGATTTGCGGCATGCTCCATTATTAGCCACATATATTATGAAGGATTCTAAAAGTGATGAATGGTTATTAGCATTACTCAATCATCATATCGTTTGCGACCATATCACTTTGGAATTTATCATCGCTGAAATCCAATTATTGTTACAAGGACGAAACGATGAATTGTCGCCGCCAGTGCCTTATCGAAATTTTATCTCTCAATTACAGGCAACACCGGTAGCACAATACGAAAATTATTTTCGTAAACAACTGGTAGATGTAAATGAACCGACTGCACCATTTAATTTGTTAGACGTGAAAAATGCCAGTGTGATGACTGAAGCATGTGTGGCATTGCCGGATACCTTAACAACAAAAATTAAAGAGATGGCAAGGCAACAAGCTGTAAGCACTGCCGTTTTATTCCACATTGCGTGGGCGCAAGTGTTAGCGCAATGTTGTGGTCGCAATGATGTTGTATTTGGTACGGTATTGACCGGACGTTTGCAAGGCGCATTTAGCACAAATCGACCTTTGGGTATGTTTATCAATACATTACCGATACGAATTAAAATAGGCGATGTTTGCGCTCAGCAAGTTGTTATGGATACTTATAAAAATCTAAGCGAATTGCTCATCCATGAACAAGCCTCGCTTTCGTTGGCACAACGTTGTAGTGGCGTAGATGCTTCTTTGCCATTGTTTTCGACTTTATTAAATTACAGACACAGCCATTCGGTAAAAACATCAAGCGCAGATTCCGGTTGGAATGGCATACGAATAATTTCTGGTGGTGAAGAGCGAACGAATTATCCGATTACATTATCTATAGATGATTTTGGCAATGGTTTTAATCTCACTTCACAATGCGCCGATAGCGTAAATCCAGCGCAAATCAATGATTATATGCTTTCTGCGCTAGAGGTTTTAACAGAAGCATTACACTTAAATTCTAATTTGCCGTTAGATACGGTTTCTATAATTCCCAATTCAGAGCGTAAACAAATCATCGAAGATTGGAACGATACGAAAATAACATATTCAAATAATGGTTATATTCACCAGTTATTTGAGGCGCAGGTTAAACGAACGCCTGATGCGATTGCCTTAAAGTTTGACAATCAGAATTTAAGCTATGCCGAACTGAACACTAAAGCTAACCAATTGGCACACTATTTAGTTTCGCAAGGTGTCAAACCTGACATGTTGATGGGCATTTGCCTAGAACGCTCGTTTGAAATGGTCATAGGTTTATTGGGCATTTTGAAAGCAGGTGGCGCGTATGTGCCGCTCGATCCGCAATATCCACAAGAAAGACTGACGTTTATGCTAAATGATGTCGCGCCGTTATTTGTGTTAACGCAATCAAAATTTATGGCACTTAATTTTGGTATTTCAAACGTATTGTGTTTAGACAATGATTGGTCAGAAATTGAATCGTATCCCGACACAGATTTATCTGTTCAGTTACATTCAGACAATTTAGCTTATTGCATTTACACGTCCGGTTCGACGGGAAAACCTAAAGGTGTTGGTATCTCGCAAGCCGGTATTTTGAATCGCTTGCAATGGATGCAAGCGCAGTATCAGTTGAATAGCAGTGATAGCGTGTTACAAAAAACGCCTTACAGTTTTGATGTTTCTGTCTGGGAATTCTTCTGGCCATTGATAACCGGTGCGCGATTAGTTATCGCTAAACCGGAAGTACATAAAGACAGTCTAGCTTTAGTTACATTGATTCGAAGTGAAAATATCACAACGGTTCACTTTGTTCCCTCCATGTTGCAAGCCTTCGTTGAAACGCCCGATGCGGAAAATTGTAACTCTTTAAAACGAGTTATCTGTAGTGGTGAAGCATTACCAGCCGATTTAGTATCACGTTTCAAACAAAAACTACCCAGTCAATTGCACAATTTGTACGGACCAACAGAAGCCTCTGTGGATGTCAGTTATTGGGAATGTTTGCATTCTTGCCAAGAAATGACGATTCCAATTGGCAAACCCATTGCCAATATTTGCCTTTATATTTTAGATAAACATCTCAATCCTGTGCCAATTGGTGCATCAGGTGAATTACATATTGCGGGTGTGGGAGTAGGGCGTGGTTATTTGAATCGACCAGAATTAACGGCTGAAAAATTTATTCCTAATCCGTTTAGCGCAGTTGGTGATCGGTTATATAAAACCGGTGATTTGGTGCGTTATCGACCAGACGGCAATATTGATTATTTAGGGCGTATTGACCATCAAGTCAAAATACGGGGATTTCGAATTGAATTAGGGGAAATCGAAGCACAATTATTGACTCATCCGCATGTGAAAGAAGCGGTGGTGTTGGCTAAAAACAATCAAATCGGAGATAAACAGTTAATCGCGTATTTGGTGGAACAACAACGTGACATGTTGCAAATTGATACATTGAAAACGCAGTTGAAACAAACGTTACCCGATTACATGGTGCCACATATCTTTGTTGTGCTTGAGGCGATGCCAATTAGTGCTAATGGCAAGTTAGATAGAAAATTGTTACCAGAACCGAATTTAACTGAATTAACTAAACAATACGTTGCACCACGCACAGATACCGAAGTTGTTTTAGTTAAAATTTGGCAAGAAGTGTTAGGCGTAGAATCTATTGGTGTCGAGGATAATTTTTTTGAATTGGGCGGACATTCATTGTTAGCGACACGGTTAGCATCACGAGTAGCAAAACAGTTTGCAGTTGAATTACCTTTACGCAATTTTTTTGAAACCACTAATGTCGCTGATTTGGCAAAAAAAATCGATGTCTTGCTTTGGACGACTCAACAAATGGATTTCAAAAATGAACACTCAAACGTAACAGACTTCGAGGAAATGGAATTTTAATGTTGCATCTATTACTTGCCACGTTGCGTGATTTAAATATTAGACTGTTTTTAGAAGATGGTAATTTAAAATGCAAAGCTCCGCCAGGAACGTTAACGGATGATCTCGTACAGCAAATCAAAACACAAAAAGCTGAATTGATTGATATTATTAGCCAAACTTCTCAAAAAACAGCTAC
>DALYHZ010000043.1:0-13818 GCA_031970635.1 Methylococcaceae bacterium
GCGCCACCTAAACCATCACCACCATAAATCCATTGCAATGCGGCTAAATCATACGCCTGATAAGTTGTTTTATAATCGCCTGAACGCGTATAAGACATCACCGTATTGTTAGAATTGTCTTCACTTTTGGGTAACGTGTAAGGCGATTCGAAAGGATGTTTTAAACCTAACGCATGCCCCACTTCATGCAATAAAGTTTCATAACCTTGCGAACCGGCAACAGGTGCCGAATTCTCTTTATCCCATTCCACGTTATCTAGATAAATATAAGCATCTGCGGTATATCCAGTAACAATATTTTTATTGTCATATTGGTAACTGTAAGTTTTGTCACATAATCCCGCTGTCGCTTTACCCTCTAAATCCGTATTTGCAAAATGAATATCTGCCTCTTGCCCAGAATTGACCTCTTGAAAGGTAATGCCTGTTACAGAACTTGCGTAACTTAAAATCGCTTGCGCCGCATCTTGTTGAAGCGAGTTAAACTGCGCCACTGCCGAAGCAAGTTTACTATCCGTAATATTTTGTATATTAAATGTGTAATACAGTATGGTACGAATAGGATTTAGATAATTCCAGTTAATGCCATCATCAAGCAAAGCATCGATAATCGCATTACCAGAATATTTAACCGTTTTTAAATCATTTGTTGTTACCAAAAGCGCTGGCTCATTTGTTGACATGCTAGAAAAAATCGTTGTAGGTATTATAGTTGGTGTTGATTTTATGCCTGTCAATTCATTGACATAATTGAGCAAAATATCATCCAAATCCTCCGGTGTAAAGCTAAACGCACTTCCTGCTACATCAACCGAATAGGAGGCATTTGGTGCATCGTTTTCCAACTCTGAGACCATGTTTAAAACGTCACTTAACGTAAAACTTTTCCAAAAACTAGAAAGATTGAAATTATTTACTTGTAAAAATGGATTAGAAGAACTCATTAAAAATAACCTAAGTTTTTGTTATAAATTTAATCAATTTTTTGTGTTTAAAAAAACTTCAATTTGCGTGAACGTTTTTTTACTGAAACACTCGCTGGCAAAGCAAAACTCACTTTCACTTTTAACCCGCCCAATTCCGATTGCCCTAACGCCAATTCGGCGTGATGAATGGCGGCGATACGTTGCACAATTGAAAAACCTAAACCCGTTCCGTGTGCAGTATGCGCGGTTTCAACACAACGATGAAAACGTTTTAATGAATTTTCATATTGATCGGGTGCAATGCCTGGTCCTGAATCTTCGACACAAAAAAGCAACTGCGTTTCTGTACCAATTAAACTCACTTTAATGCTACCGCGCGAGGGTGTGTATTTGATGGCATTATCAATTACATTTCGTACTAGAATGTTTATCAGCAAAGTATTTGCCATAATTGGCACAATTTGATTTTCGATAAATTCAATATGAATGCGTTTTTTATAAGCTTCGGCATCAAGTTCCGTAATAATTTTTACAATCTCTTGGTCAATATGCGTCGTTGCTTTGGCTAAATATTCGGTATTCGAATCAATGCGTGAAAATGTGAGCAATTGTTGCACTAAATATGTCATGCGATGCACCGCTTGTTCAATGCGTTTTAATGCTTGACTTCGCACCGTTTCATCCGCCGTACGCAAGGCAACTTGTGCTTGAGTGAGCAAACCGGCAAGCGGTGTGCGTAATTCATGTGCCGCATCGGCGGTAAATTGACGTTCATGATTAAAGGCTTCTTCTAATTGCACAAATAACGCATTGATTTCATGGACAATTGGAACAATTTCGTTAGGCAGTTTTCTTGTCGAGAGCGGTTTTAAATAACTCGCTTCACGACGTGAAAGCGCAATTTCTAAACGGTTCAGCGGTGCAAGCGCACGTCCCACAATTAACCAAATTACCAGCCCTAAAATAGGTAACCCCACTAAAAATTGCATGACCAATTGCATCGAAATTTCATCAGTTAATTGCCCGCGAATTTCTTCTTTTTGCCCGACGTGAATAATGTATTCGCCATTTGTACTGGCAATACTAAACACATGCCACAAATGCCCATCAATATTGGTTTCACTAAAACCATGGTCTGCTGATGAGAGTGCAAAAAGTGGCGCACTGTCTGAATGCAATACAACGCCATTGGTTTTCGACCAAAGCTGAAATGCAATTTTACGTTCGTATTTATGCCCTAACGTGCTGGCTTGTAACAAATCATCAAACACGCCCCATAATTGGTCATCCAGATTTTTTTCGTCAAAGCTATGTAATAACAAATTGGGTTCAGGATTAGAGCGCAACAGATTGTTATTATCATCGGTAAGCAATTGAAAAGCACGTTGTTTTCCATGTTTTCGACCTAACGAATAAACATGCAACTGTTCATCGTTTTGTGTTTGCATCCAACGTGTTGATAATGAACCTTCGCGCAATAAACTTTCGATAAAACTGTGTAGAACTTTTGCCGACTGTGCGAGTTCGGCATCAAATAAGCTGGCGACTTCATTACGCGTGACTTGATATGTTAAAAATGCAGTGACTCCCCAAATGCACATTGACGCAGTCAGTAAACCGACCAGAAGTAATCGGCGCAGTGAATAATTCATAAATTCTCATCCACATCAATGATATAGCCAACGCCTCGCACCGTGCGAATCACACGTGTATCGAGCTTTTTTCGCAAGTGATGAATATGGACTTCAACCGTATTACTTTCCACGTCAGAATTCCACGAATACAAACTTTCTTCTAACCGCGCGCGAGAAATGACGCGCCCGATATTACTCATTAAAAAACTCAAAATTTCAAATTCCTTTTGCGATAACTCCACCTTTTCGCCATGAAAAGTAACATGATGCGAGGCGGGGTCTAACACAATACCGTTATGTTCAATCGTCGGTGCGCTGCGCCCTTCATTACGTCGCGCTAACGCACGTAATCTGGCACACACTTCGTTTAAATCAAATGGTTTAATGACAAAATCATCTGCGCCACTGTCTAATCCTAAAATTCGGTCAGGAATCGTATCTTTTGCCGTTAGCACTAAAACCGGTGTTTCATTTTTTCGACTTCGCAAAGCGCGTAAAATGCTAATGCCATCCATGTCAGGTAAATTCAAATCTAGCACCACCAATTCATAACTGTTTGTTTTCAAGGCTTCATCGGCTAATTTGCCATTCGTCAACCAATCGACGGCATAACCTTCCATCGTCAAACCAGCCGCCAAACCATCCCCTAATATTTCATCATCTTCAACCAATAACAGTCGCATAAATCCTCGCTATGTTTTGTGTTACACTCGCCGTCATTCTAAACCTACCATGATGATTTGTCCTTGTTACCGCTGAGTTTATACATTCATATTCCTTGGTGTTTAAAAAAATGCCCGTATTGTGATTTTAATTCCCATGCGATTAAAGACCAACTTCCTGAAACGCATTACATTGACAGTTTGCTGACTGATTTAGCGCGAGATGTAGAACGCTATGACATCACTCGCCCGTTGCACAGTATTTTTATTGGTGGTGGTACGCCAAGTTTGTTTTCACCCGACGCGCTTAACCGATTATTGCGCGGCATTGAAGCGCAATTGAATTTTGCAGAAGATATTGAAATCACTCTCGAAGCCAATCCTGGCACGTTTGAATATCAAAAGTTTGCTGAATTTAAAGGCATCGGTATTAACCGTTTATCCATCGGCATACAAACTTTTGATGATAATTTACTAAGAGAACTCGGTCGCGTTCACTCAAGTAAAGAAGCAATTACCGCCGCTGAAATGGCTCGACAAGTCGGTTTTGATAATTTCAATTTAGATTTAATGTTTGGATTGCCAAAATCGACCTTAACGCATAGTGAACGTGATATTCAAACAGCCATTGCATTGCAACCGACACATTTATCGTTTTATCAATTGACGCTTGAACCCAATACTTATTTTCACCGTTATCCGCCTGTTTTACCAAGTGACGAGTTGATTTTTAAGACGCAACAGCATTGCCAACAAATTTTAGCGCAACACGGTTACGCACAATATGAAGTATCCGCATACAGTTTGGCAGGAAAACAATGTCGGCATAATTTGAATTATTGGCAATTTGGCGATTATTTAGGCATTGGTGCAGGCGCACATGGAAAATTAAGTTTAGAGCTACCTCAACGCATTATCCGCACACAAAAACATAAACATCCTGAGCGTTACGAACAGTTAAACGATTTTATTGAAAATATGATTGAGCCGTCGGAGTTGCCACTCGAATTTTTAATGAATCAATTGCGTTTAAAACAAGGTTTCACATTAGCGCATTATCAAGCAGTAACCGATTTGAATGCGATAACGTTAGAACCCGCATTAAGTGATTGCATAAAGGCTGGTCTGCTCATCGAACACGAAAATGTTTACCGTTGCACTGACCAAGGCTGGAACTTTTTGGATAATGTTTTACAGAAATTTATACCGTAATTTTTTAATTTTTGAATGGAGATTTTTTTAAAATGCTTACTTATCAACACGATTTTATTCGTTACGCGCTGGATTGCGGCGTATTGAAATTTGGTGAATTTGAATTGAAATCAGGACGCATTAGTCCGTATTTTTTTAACACCGGCTTATTTAACAGCGGCGCACAATTACAAAAGTTAGGGAAATTCTACGCACAAGCCTTGATTGCTTCTGGCATTAACGTCGATATTTTTTATGGTCCTGCCTATAAAGGTATTCCGTTGGCCGTTGCAACGGCGATGGCTTATGCTGAATTAACAAACGCTGATATGCCCTTTGCCTTCAATCGCAAGGAAGCTAAAGACCACGGCGAAGGTGGTTTATTAGTCGGTGCGCCATTAACCGGTAACGTGCTAATTATTGACGATGTGATTACTGCTGGCACATCTGTTCGAGAATCGGTTGAAATTATCCGCGCCGCAAATGCCACACCGGCGGCAGTTTTAATTGCGTTAGACCGCCAAGAAAAAGGACTCGGTGAAATATCCGCAATTCAAGAAGTGACTGAACGGTTTTCGTTGCCAGTCACCGCTATTATCAATTTAAGCAACATTATCGATTACCTCAAAACAACTGGTGAAACGACACAATTAACCGCCATTGAAAGCTATCAAGAGCGTTACGGTATTTAAAAAAAAGCCCAATCAAATTAAATTGATTGGGCGAAATCGTTTCCTTTAAAACGTAAACCAACGAGCTATTCTGCGCTACTTCCTTGCAAAATTTGTTGTTCAGTTTTCTTATTCATCACGATAATTGAAATCCGTCGATTGATTGGATTCAATGGATCAGTAGTCGGACTATAAGGAATACTCGAAGACATCCCAATGACACGCAAAATTTTATTTTCCGCCAGACCACCTTCCGTTAATTCATAACGTGCCGCATTTGCTCTATCACTGGACAATTCCCAGTTGGTATAGCCTTTTTGATTTGCAGGAAAAGGCAGTGCATCTGTATGCCCATTTAAACTCACACGATTAGGTAATTCGTTAATTACCGGTGCTAAAGCGCGTAGAATTACCCGAATATGCGGCTCTGTTTGTGCACTAGCAAGTTTATACATTGGACGTTTTTGATCATCCACAATTAAAATACGCAAACCTTCTGACGTAATTTCCAATTTAATTTGATCTTTAAACTCATTCAATTCAGGTGTTTCATTTAGCTTGTCTTGAATCTTCTCTTTCAAGCTTTCCAGTTTTTCTTTTTCGATTTCCTCCGCCTTTTTTTCAATTTCTTCAGCAGTGGACTGGGTAATATCTATGGTTTCGCCATTTTTAACCTGCCCTGCTTCGCTTGAAACCATGTCAGAGCCACCGCCTTCTATCATTGACGTTCGTTCAGCGGCGGATTTCCCACCACTCATAGAAACTCGATATGGGTCGGCAAAAAATTCAGCAATCCCTTTGCGTGTAGTTTCGTCGGTTGAACCGAGTAACCACATCAGCAAAAAGAACGCCATCATCGCGGTCACAAAGTCCGCATAAGCAAGTTTCCACGCACCCCCATGATGTCCGTGTCCACCTTTTTTAATTTTTTTGATAACTATGGGCTGTTGTTGTTCCGCCATGACTGCGATTACCCTTTATTGCTACGTAATAAATCGTCGAGTTCTTGGAAAGTGGGACGTTTTTCAGATGTAATCATTGCTCGCATATATTCAGCCGTCATTGCAGGTGAAACCCCTTTCGCACAGCACAACAAGCCTTTTTGAGCGCATTTGAAAATGTTGCCTTTTGCTTCCGCGCGTCGGGACATCAATGCACCGATAGGTCCTACGAAACCGTAAGAAATCAAAATACCGATAAATGTTCCTACCAACGCTGCCGCAATCGCTTTACCCATAACAGCAGGTGGCGCACCTACGAGTTCCATGGTGTGTACAACCCCCATAACCGCCGCGATAATACCGAATGCGGGCAAACCGTCTGCAATGGTTTGAATTGAACTAATCGGAGCATGTTCGTCTTCGTGATGGGTTTCCAAAACTTGATCCATCAGCTCTTCTAATTGATGTACTTCCACACCCGTGACAATCAATCGTAAATTATCGCAAACAAATTCAAGCAAATGATGATCTGCAATGAGATTTTCAGTAAAAATCGCTGGATTAGAATCTGGATTTTCAATCAAATCTTCCAAGGATAATAACCCTTCTTTACGTGTCTTATTGGTTAACATATAAAAACACATCAACAATTCCAGATAGAACTCTTTAGAGTAAACATCTGGTTTTAAAGTGGCAGTTGCTTTTGATATGGCTGCCTTCAATATCGGCATCGGATTTGCCGTAATAAAAGCCCCGCCTGCTGCGCCCACAATGATAATTAACTCAAAAGGCTGAAACAAAATCGCCGGATGACCACCGCCGCCAATATATCCGCCCATCAGTGCGCTACAAACTAATATATATCCAATAATAACTAACATTGTTTTCTCGTGTGCTTATGTAATTAAAATACCGTGCGCTATGAAATATGATATAGCTGCTATCGTAAAGTGCTGCAAAAAGTTTCATCTATGGCATTAAACGTGATATAGACCTGCCAGTTAATCGGCAGAAAAACTAATTTTTAAAAATTATACGTTGAATCATCATAATGGCGTAGCAATAACTGTTCACATAGTCGCTGTCATTTATATAAAAAATCGGTATAGAGTGCTACCATTAAAGCGTCCTTATTTTCATTATAGGTATGTCACTTTTTTCGATTTATACTGAACCATTCACCTGACTCAATCTTTGCTATGTCAAAAATCACAGAAATAAATCATCAACATTATTTAGAAATGAAGCACATTGTGAGCCAGTTTGAAAAACTGACTGATATTGGTGTTGCATTATCTTCTGAACACAATACAACGCAGTTATTAGAAAAAATTTTGGTGGGTGCCATTTCTTTGACGAATGCAGACGGCGGCACTATTTATATGGTGCAAGGTGATGCCATTAAGATTGAGATTATTCATTCTGGCAGTTTGGGAATTCACCTCAATGGCAGTGGGAAAAATGCGATTAACTTACCGACAGTACCGCTTTATGGTGAAGATGGTGAACCCAATTTAAAAAATGTCGTTAGCTATTCTTATCA
This sequence comes from Methylococcaceae bacterium, assembly GCA_031970635.1. Taxonomy (GTDB): domain Bacteria; phylum Pseudomonadota; class Gammaproteobacteria; order Methylococcales; family Methylomonadaceae; genus UBA10906. The sequence goes on from DALYHZ010000043.1 coordinate 7,569, forward strand.
CAAAGATCAAACGCTAAATATCGAAGATGCTTACAACGCAGAAGGCTTTGATTTTCGTGGTACGAAAATATTCGATGAAAAAAATAATTACCGTTCAACTTCTTTTTTAACCGTTCCGCTTAAAAATCATCAATATGAAACGGTTGGGATGCTGCAACTTATTAACGCGCTAGAACCTGAAACAAAAAAAGTCATCCCCTTTGATTCAGTTGCTCAACGTTTTTGTGAATCCCTCGCATCGCAAGCCGCTACCGTGTTAACACGTCAACAATTGATTATCGATTTAGAACAAATGTTTGAGTCAATGATTATGTTGATTGCTAACGCACTCGACGAAAAATCCCCATATAACGGCGGTCACTGTCGTCGAGTTCCCGAGCTTACTATGATGATTGCAGATGCGGCACATGATACCAAAGAAGGTTATCTCAAAGATTTCACACTAACCGAAGCAGACCGTTATGAATTACGCATTGCAGGCTTGCTACACGATTGCGGAAAAATTACAACGCCTGAAGCTGTTGTGGACAAAGCCACTAAATTGGAAACCATTTTTGACCGAATTCATCTTATCGAAGCCCGTTTTGAAGTGTTAAAACGCGATGCTGAAATTGCCATGCTCAAACGACAAGTCGAAGCCCTAAAATCCGGACAAGAAATACCAGAAGTCATTTTAGAATATGGATTAAAAAGTAATCTTGATTTTCTAAAAGAAGAATTTGAATTTATTAAAACGTGCAACACCGGCGGCGAATTCATGTCAGAAGAGAAATTACATCGTCTTAACAGTTTGCAAGAAATTACTTGGCAGTTAAATGGTGAAACGTTGCCATTATTAAGCGGTAACGAATTGCATAATCTGAGTATTGCACGCGGCACTCTCACTGACGCAGAACGAAAAATTATTAACAATCACGTCAGTGTTTCGATTTCCATGTTAAGCGCAATTAAATGGCCAAAACATTTACAAAATGTCACCGCTTACGCGGGTGGTCATCATGAACGCATGGACGGTAAAGGGTATCCAAAGGGGTTAACTCGTGAAGAAATGCCAATTCAAGCTCGCGCGATGGCAATTGCCGATGTTTTTGAAGCCTTAACCGCTTCTGATAGACCTTATAAACCGGGAAAAAAAATTTCAGAAGCCTTATTTATCTTAGGAAAAATGAAAGAAGAAGGACATATTGATCCGGATTTATACGATGCGTTTATCGCGCATGATATTCCCAAAAAATACGCTGAAAAATTCTTAACATCTGAACAAGTTGATATTTGAGTAATGCCCTATGAAATTATTAAGTAGCAAATGGCTAAAAGGCTATCACTGGTTATTAAGTATTATTTTGACAGCTATTTTTTTAGCGCATACCGCCGGTTGGATGCAAATTCCGACCATGCAACGTGTTGAAAATATTTTGTATGATTTGCGCTTACGCCTTACGATGCCCAATACGGTCGATGACCGTATTGTTATTTTAGATATTGATGAAAAAAGTTTGGCGCAAGAAGGACATTGGCCGTGGCGACGCGATAAATTGGCGTACTTAATGGACATGGTTTTTGACTATTACGGCGCAAAATTGTTGGGATTCGACGTTGTGTTTTCCGAAGCTGACACCAGTGGCGGTGTTGATGCGCTAGAGAAATTAGCAAAAACAGATTTGCAACAAGATGGCAAATTTTTAACTGCCATGGAGAAAATACGCCCCGAATTATCGTATGACGAAAAATTTGCCAAAAGTTTACAAAATCGTCCCGTGGTCATGGGCTATTTTCTAAGTCATCACGAAGAAAGCAATAATGAAATTGGAATGTTGCCCCAACCTTTAGCAAGTGCCGAAGGGCGAGATTTTGCCTCCTTGTTGTTTCAAGCGCGTAGTTATGTCGGTAATTTGGCACAACTGCAATCTGTAACGCAATTAGGTGGTTACTTGAATAATTCTAACGTTGATGAGGATGGTGTTTATCGACGATTACCGATGATTACGCAATATAAAAATCAACTTTACAGCACGCTATCCTTATCCCTTTTACATCAACTGTTAGGTTCACCCGAAATTGAATTTATTACCAGTGAAGGGTATGGCGATAACCGTTTAGAAGCTATTTCATTATCTGGTTTAAATATTCCTGTCGATGATGCAGGCAATTTATTAGTACCTTTTCGCGGACGACAAGGCAGTTTTAAATATGTTTCAGCAACGGATGTGTTAAATGGTGTCGCGGATGTTTCAGAGCTCAAAGATAAAATTATCATTGTCGGAACATCAGCGGCAGGTTTACTCGATTTACGATCAACGCCAGTACAAAATATTTACGCGGGGGTTGAAGTTCACGCCAATATCCTTAGTGGTTTATTAGATCAAACCGTGAAATCGCGACCAACTGATATTTTGGGTTATGAAACAGTTGAGTTGATTGTACTGCTCATTTTGTCGATGCTGATTTTTCCACGTTTAGGGGTTGTGGCATCGGCAATGGTTTTTACAGTTTTAGCCGGCCTTGTCGTATTTGCAAATTTATATGTGTGGACAGAGAAAAATTTAGACACCCATTTGGCGATCCCGTTATTATTGTTTTCACTGCTTTATGGTTTGCAAATTTTCTTCGGTTTTTTCTTTGAAAGTCGTAAGAAAAAACAATTGGGGAATATTTTTGGACAATATATTCCAAGCGAATTAGTGGAGGAAATGAGTAAAACCGATGAGGAATTCACATTACAAGGTGAAAACCGCGAAATGTCTGTGTTTTTCTCAGATGTGCGCGGTTTTACCACGATTTCAGAAGGTCTTGAACCACAAGAATTGTGCGATTTAATTAACGATATTCTCACACCCGTCACGCACGCCATTCACAATCATAAAGGGACGATTGATAAATACATTGGCGATGCGATTATGGCTTTTTGGGGCGCACCGTTGCACATGGATCAACACGCAACGCACGCCGTTAGAGCTGGATTAGCTGTTATACAAACTTTGCCAGCAATTAACGAACGTTTTAAAACGAAAAACTGGCCAGCCATTGATTTAGGGATTGGTGTCAATACAGGACCTATGGTTGTAGGAAATATGGGGTCGCAATTTCGGATTGCTTACACGGTAATGGGCGATACCGTGAATTTAGGCTCACGTTTGGAAGGACTAACCAAACAATATGGTGTGAAAATGATTGTGAGCGAAAACACGAAAGCCGCTGCGCCAGAATTTGCTTATCGAGAATTAGACCGTGTGCGTGTAAAAGGAAAGGATAAGCCCATTACCATTTATGAGCCAATTGGCGAACTGTCTGAAATTTCACCAGAACAGCAAACCATTTTAGATTTAGTGCATCAAGCCTTAGTCGATTATCGGCATCAATTATGGGATAAATCTGAAGCCGCGTTTAATCAATTACACGAATTAAAACCGGACGATAAGTTATATAAAATCTATTTAGAACGTATTGAACATTACCGAGAAACACCGCCGGAAGAAAATTGGGATGGTGCATTTACGCATACGAGCAAGTAACACTTTTGTGGGCGTGAAAAATTCACGCCCACTTTATGTTTTATTGTTGCCGTTGTCGTAACACTTCATACAGTAAAACGCCCGTCGCTACCGATAAATTCAAACTTTCCACACTGCCAAGCATGGGCAATTTCACTAACATATCGCATTGTTCACGGGTTAAACGCCGCATGCCTTTTTCTTCTGCACCAATCACTAACGCCATCGGCACTGTGAAATCACTTTGATACAAATTTTGTTGTGCTTCGCCAGCCGTACCGATAATCCACAACCCCTCCCCTTTTAGCCAACGTAACGTCCGCGCTAAATTCGTTACCATATAAACCGGTACGGTTTCTGCCGCACCACTTGCCACTTTACAAACCGTTGGCGTAATCCCTACGGCATTATCTTTTGTCACAATAATACCGTGAACGCCTGTTGCATCGGCGGTGCGTAAACATGCGCCTAAATTATGGGGATCTTGCACATTATCTAAAACCAAAAATAATGCCGGTTCAGTTAAATATTCAACAGCCGTTTTTAGTTCATTTTCCGATAATTCTTCCGGCAACGAAACTTCTAATACTACGCCTTGATGATTCATGCCATCGGCAAGTTTATCGAGTTTTTTGCGGTCGATTTTTTCAATGGCTATGTTTAAATCGGTTAATGAGGCAAATAAAGTTTCTAAACGTTTATCGCTACGTTCGGTGTTTAACCAACACCGCGTAATTTTTTGTGGTGAATAAGTCAGCGCAGATTGCGCGGCATGGATACCGACGATTTTTGTAAGTTTCATTCGTTAATCTTTTTTGGCTGGTTGCGTTTCAAGTGGCAACAACGGGATGTGATATTGCGCCAGAATTTCAGCAATATCGTTGGCTTTTTCGTTAAGCAATTTATCAAGGTGTTCTTGGCGAGCCTTATCATTTTTACGCACGCCCATCGCCATTTGATAATCGAATTTTAAACCGGCTTCGGATTTCATCGGAATGACGTTGTAACCATGCGGATTTTGTGACACTACATGACCTGCTAAAACGCCCCACAAAATCACCATATCTATTTTTTTAGCTTTTAAATCTTGTCCAATTTGCATCGCAACATTATTTTCACTGTCGCCAGTCATGCTCTGATAGGGAATACCTTGGTCAAGTAAATCGTGTTTTTGTAACCAGTCTGTTCCTGCACCACGATCAAACATGGCAATTTTTAATTTCGCTTGTTGTGCTAAGGGAAGTTGTGCGAGTTGTTCAGCGGTTTGAATATTGTCCCAACCACGACCCTTTGCAATCAATAACACATAAGTTGAATGATAATAAGGTTGCGTGGTTAAAACCATATCGCTGCCAGCGGGCATGCCCATGACAATGTCACATTTAAATTCTTTGCTTTCCACAGCATTCTCATCGGTAAACGCATTGAGTGAATTACGAATAAATCCGATGCGTTGTGGAAACCAAAAATATTCGAGTTCTTGTCCTAGCGATTTTGCAAAAAGTGACGCGATTTTATTTTCAAAACCGTCTTCATTTTTGCTTGAATAAGGAGGATTGAGCGGGTCAGCGCACACTTTGAATTTTTCAGCTTGCGCTGAAAAAACCGTCGCGCTTAAAGCTAAACTTAAAGTAATGGAAGATATTTTCATTTTTTTAAACCTCAATGAAAAAAGCCCTGACCGATAAATCGGTCAAGGCTTTTTGTGCAGACTAAAAATCAGCAATAATGCTTATTTGTTATTTCTAAGCTGCCTATTCGGCAGATCAAAATCAAAATAATTATTTATTGCTTGGCAATGCAAATACTGTGAAAGTTCCGCCCAATTTTGTGAACGAACTTAAACTTCTGTACGCACCAACCGCACCCAAACCTTCAGAGTTTGTGCTTGCTTCGCCGTTGTCTAAGCCTGCCGCGATACCAATACCAGCCCAACCACCGATACCTGAAAGAACACCAACGTATTGTTTACCGTTGAATTCCCAAGTATTGACGTTGCCGATAATGCCTGATGGGGTTTTGAATTTGTACAATTCTTTACCCGTTTTTGCGTCAACTGCTTTCAAATAACCTTCTAATGTACCGTAGAATACTACGCCACCTGCAGTTGCAACTGAACCTGACCATACAGAAAATGTTTCTTTGTTAGACCAAGCGATTTTACCGGTTTTTGCGTCATACGCAGTAAATTGACCTAAGTTGGTTGAACCATCTGGTTTGCCAGTTAATACGTCTGCGCCAGCAGGTCCCATTGTCAAAGTCGCACCAACGTAAGGCTGACCAGCAGTGTAAGCAACTTCGAATGGTTCATAGTCCATGCACAAGTGGTTGCCTGAAATATAGAACAAGCCAGTTTGTGGAGAGTAAGAAACAGGTTGTTGGTTTTTAGAACCTAACGCCGCAGGGCAAACACCTTGTGTGTTTACGTCTTCGCCATTTTGTTCTGTAGAGTATTTAGATACAACTTGTGGACGACCTGTTTTCATGTCAACGTGTGTTGCCCAATTCACAGATTTGTCGAATTTTTCAGCAACTAACAATTCACCTGTTTCACGATCTAATGTGTAGCCAAAACCGTTACGGTCGAAATGAACGATAGTTTTGTGCATTTTACCTTTGACTTCTTGGTCAACTAACACAGTCTCGTTGATACCGTCGAAGTCCCATTCATCGTGCGGAGTCATTTGGTAAACCCATTTAACTTCCCCAGTGTCCGCATCACGCGCCCACAATGACATTGACCATTTGTTGTCGCCTGG
>DALYHZ010000044.1:0-13528 GCA_031970635.1 Methylococcaceae bacterium
CAAACGCATCATCCGCAAAATACATGGCTAAATGTGCGCCTTGCTCAATACCTGCCGGTGAATCACAGACAATGTATTTAAAATCTTTGGCTAACTCTTCTAAAATTTTGCCTACGCCTTCTTGTGTCAAGGCATCTTTATTGCGCGTTTGCGAGGCGGGCAAAATGGACAATAAATTACAATTTTTATCTCGAATTAAGGCTTGATTGAGAGCGGCTTCACCGTTAATGACGTTGATGATGTCGTAAACAACACGGCGTTCACAGCCCATAATCAAATCTAAATTACGCAGACCCACGTCGAAATCGATAACGACGGTTTTATGTCCTCTTTTTGCCAAACCCATAGAAATCGCTGCGCTGGTGGTGGTTTTACCTACGCCACCTTTACCCGAGGTTACAACAATAATTCGTGCCACTTATATCCTCCAAAAGAATTCTTATTTAGTCTTAAATGATAGATTTAATGACTAAGGTGTTTTTTTGTAAATAAATCTGAATCGGGGTATTTGGAATTGCCCCTTGAATGTCGTCACTGATTTTATAATTACCGGCAATTGAGATAAGTTCTGCCTGTAAATCCGAACAAAAAATTCGCGCTTCGGTGTTACCTTGCACACCGGCTAAAGCACGACCGCGCAATGAACCGTAAACGTGAATATTCCCTTCTGCTAAAATTTCAGCTCCCGCGCCAACTTGCGCTAACACTATTAAATCACCGTGCGAATATACCCGTTGTCCTGAGCGAATCGGTTTGGTAATCATCACTGTCGTGGATTCACACTCGCCCATGTCATCATCAGTCGGAGCTTTAATAGGTTTTGAGTTTTTTACATTTTCTGGCTTTAATTCAACGTTAGATTGCGAGGTATTAACGGGAATCCCCAAATCGATAGCATCTTGATGTTGTTGTTCTGTTCCGCCCCGCACACCAATGACAAATAAATCAGCTTTGCGAACACTTTTAACCAAATTACCAAAATCAATCGCCAATTGTTTTTTATTGACATCACTTAGGTCAATCACCACAGGTGAATGTTTAAAAAATTCCGGTGCGAGTTTGACTTTTTCGCTAAGTGACTGCTCAATAAGCACCAAATCATTACTGGCTAGGCTTAAAACAGGCATAGAGAACGTGCTGCTTTTAAATTCTACGGCAGGAGGAAAATGGGATTTAGACTGTGCGTTAATCGTCATTGATGGATTCAACAGGTTGAAATAATGGCTTGAATTCTAACACCGCTACCGATAAAAATCATTTTTCTGTGCGTGCTATAATGCTACGCAATCGAGTTATTTTTAATAGTTTTCAACGGATTTTATTTAATGAGCGCACCGCATATTGGTTTTATTAGTTTAGGCTGCCCGAAGGCATTAGTGGACAGCGAACGCATTTTGACCACCTTACGCACCGAAGGGTATACCATTTCACCCACTTACGAGGCGGCGGATTTAGTGGTGGTGAATACTTGCGGTTTTATCGATGCCGCTGTGGAAGAATCTTTAGACAGTATCGGCGAAGCGTTAGCCAAAAACGGCAAAGTGATTGTCACAGGCTGTTTAGGTTCACGAGAAGCCGAAATTCGCGCTCGTCATCCACAAGTTTTAAAAGTGACTGGCGCACATGCGTTCGATGAAGTGATTAAAGCCGTCCACGATTATTTACCTGCACCACACCAACCTTTTTTAGATTTATTGCCACCACAAGGGATTAAACTCACACCCGACCATTACGCCTACTTAAAAATTTCCGAAGGTTGTAATCATCGTTGCACGTTTTGCATTATTCCATCGATGCGTGGTGATTTAGTCAGTCGTCCTATCGATAATGTTTTGCTCGAAGCTGAAAACTTGGCGAAAGCCGGTGTGAAAGAATTACTCGTCGTCTCGCAAGATACCAGTGCTTACGGTTTAGATTTGAAATACGCGCCACGCAATTGGCACGGCAAATCTGTTAACACTCGTTTTTATGATTTAGCGCAAGCGTTAGGGGATTTGGGAATTTGGGTGCGAATGCACTATGTTTATCCTTACCCGCATGTTGATGATGTCATTCCGCTTATGGCAGAAGGAAAAATTTTGCCCTATTTAGATATTCCGTTTCAGCACGCTAATTCACGCATTTTAAAATTGATGAAACGTCCAGCGGCTAGCGAAAATAATTTGACGCGCATTAAAGCATGGCGTGAAATCTGTCCCGATATTACATTGCGAAGCACGTTTATTGTCGGTTTTCCAGGTGAAACAGAAAGTGAATTTGAAGAATTACTCGATTTCTTAACGGAAGCGCAATTAGACAGAGTCGGTTGTTTTGCTTATTCACCGGTAAAAGGTGCGGCGGCAAATGAGTTGCCAAATCAGATTCCTGAAGAAATTAAACAAGAACGTTTAGCGCGTTTTATGGCACATCAGGCTGAAATCAGTGCCGCACGTTTGCAACGTCGAGTCGGACGCATTGAAACCGTTTTAATTGATGAAGTTGTCGAAGAAGGCGCGGTGGCGCGCAGTAAAGCCGATGCCCCTGAAATCGATGGTCAAGTATTTATCGATGGCGCAACGCATTTGAACGTCGGAGACTTTGTTCAAGTCGAATTAGAAGAAGCGGACGAGTACGATATGTGGGGACGTTTGGTTTAAATGTCTTCGTCTGTAACAAAAAAAATTTATAGTGTTCATCTTTTCACAGCGTTTATTTTGGAGGTAACTTTTTATGACAAAAATTATTGAAATTCGTGCAAGAGAAATTTTAGATTCACGCGGTAATCCCACTATTGAAGCAGATGTGATTTTAGAATCAGGGATTATGGGTAGCGCGATGGTGCCATCTGGTGCATCAACGGGTGAACGTGAAGCCATTGAATTACGAGACGGCGACAAAGCGCGTTATTTAGGCAAAGGTGTTTTGACCGCAGTAAAAAATGTGCAAACCGAAATTCACGATGCGATTGTGGGTATGGACGTGAATGAGCAAACTGCCATTGACGAAAAAATGATTGCCCTCGACGGCACAGAAAGTAAAAGTCGTTTAGGTGCTAATGCAACGTTATCAGTGTCACTTGCCGTTGCTCGCGCCGCAGCGAATGCGAAAAGACAACCGCTTTATCGTTCATTAAACACATCAGGCGAATTCATTTTGCCTGTGCCGATGATGAACATTATCAACGGTGGTTCACACGCCGATAACAGCGTCGATTTACAAGAATTCATGATTTTGCCTGTTGGCGCGCCGAATTTCCGTGAAGCGATTCGTTACGGCGCAGAAGTTTTCCACAATTTGGCGAAAGTTTTAAAAAGCAAAGGCTTGGCGACAACCGTTGGTGATGAAGGCGGTTTTGCGCCGAATTTGTCATCGAATGAAGAAGCCATCGAAGTTATTTTAGAAGCGATTAAATTGGCAGGTTATAAAGCCGGTCAAGATATTTATTTAGGTTTAGATGCCGCCGCATCAGAATATTATGGCGATGGTATTTACGATTTAGCCTCAGAAAAGAAAACGTATAATTCTGAGCAAATGGCAGATTTTTTTGTGGATTGGGTTAATCGTTATCCGATTATCAGCATCGAAGACGGTCATGCTGAAAATGACTGGGACGGCTGGAAACTGATGACCGAAAAATTGGGCAATCGTATTCAATTGGTAGGTGATGATTTGTTCGTAACGAATCCAAAGATTTTGGCTCAAGGTATCGAACGTAACATTGCGAATTCGATTTTAATTAAAGTAAATCAAATCGGTACTCTAACCGAAACATTAGCGGCTGTTTCAATGGCGCATAAAGCGGGTTACTCTGCGGTTATGTCACACCGTTCAGGTGAAACCGAAGACACCACGATTGCAGATTTAGCGGTAGCAACCGGCACAGGTCAAATTAAAACCGGTTCATTGAGCCGTTCAGACCGCGTTGCAAAATATAATCGTCTCATGAAAATTGAAGAAGAGTTGGGCGATTTAGCAAAATTTGCCGGTCGTAGCGCGTTTCGAATGCTTTAAAAATGGAGCAGGAGTGTAAATCGTTGATTTGCACTCCAAAATTTCTGATGAAAATTATCGTTATTATCCTGCTTATACTTATCGGGCAATTACAATATCGTTTGTGGCTTGGCGATGGCAGTATTACTGAAATTAACACTTATCAAACACGTTTAGATGAATTAAAACTTCAAGTTGAAGAAAAAAAACACCGTAATGAAATGCTTTATGCAGAAGTTTTAGATTTACGCAAAGGACAAGAAGCGGTTGAAGAACGCGCTCGTGATGAACTAGGCATGATTAAAGAAAGCGAGACATTTATTCAAGTGATTGAATAGGTTAAGCGTTTTGAAATTTTTTACAGATAGACTTAACTGTTACACTAATCACCTCACAATTTATAATGACAAAAGGTCAAGGCAATGAACCATTCACATTCTAAATATCTTTCTAATTTCAAAAGTTGGGCAGAACAAAAACGCTTTTTAAATTTCACTGACACAGACGTTGAATTTTTAAAAAAATTACATCCTTTTGCGATTGAATATGCGGACAGTTTTGTCGATCAACTTTATGAACATTTGTTAAAATTTCCAGATACCAAACGTTTTTTAGGCGATGAAAAAATGTTACATCGTTTAAAACTTGCTCAAAAAGCCTATTTCATGGATTTAACATCGGGCGAGTACGAAGAAGAATATTATCAAAGTCGCATTAAGGTCGGTATCGCGCATCAACGTATCGGTTTACCGCCGCGCATCTATATGAGTACTTACTGTTATTACATGCAACTCATTATTCCAAGAATTTACGGCAATCCCGCTTTTGATGTTGAAACCGCAAATGGTATTTTTTTGGCGTTACATAAAATTATTAACTTAGACCAAGAACTTGCCATTTCTGCTTATATTCATGCAACCGATGAAGTGATTTCTCGGCAAACCGAAGAAATTTTAGAAATGTCTACGCCCGTCATTCAAATTTGGGATGGCGTAGTTGCCGCCCCCATCATTGGCATGCTTGACAGTGGTCGTACACAACAATTTATGGAACGCTTACTCGAAACAATTGTGGCAACCAATTCGCCCGTTGCCTTAATTGATATTACCGGCGTGCCACAAATTGATACCGCAACCGCTCAACATTTAATTGACACCATTAACGCGGTTAAATTATTGGGTTCACAAGTCATTATTACCGGTGTACGTCCAATCATTGCACAAACGCTGGTGCATTTAGGTATTGATTTGAGTGGCATTACAACACGTCCGACGATGGCTTCTGGGCTAAAAGTAGCTTTAGATAAGCTCAACATTAACGTGACGGATATGCCCAAATCATAAGGAAATCTCATGGACAGCGAAAACAACCTTTCCGTTATTAAATTAAAAAATATTCTGCTTGTCACTGTGCCAGATGATCCGGGTGATGACATTATTCAAGAATTACAAACCAAAGTATTGAGTGCAATTGAAAAATATCAATCGAAAGGACTGATTTTAGATATTTCAAACGTCAATATTTTAGATTCTTTTTTCGCGCGTACTATTTCAGAAACGACGCAAATGGTCGCGTTAATGGGTGGGCAAACGGTCATTGCAGGGATGCAACCCAGCGTAGCGATTACAGCAACAGAGTTAGGTCTTCATTTAGGAAAAGCCATGTCAACGCTTGATGTTGATCGCGCTTTAGACATTTTTACGGATAACTTTAAATTGGTGTAGGTTTATGGCAATTGAAGAAACTGGTGAAAATCCAATTAAAAATGAAGGCGACATTGTGACGTGTCGGAAATTGATTCGAAATATAGCAACAGCAGCAGGTTTTGGTATGACGGATGTGACGCGCATCGTCACTGCTGTTTCGGAATTAGCGCGTAATGTTTATGTTCATGCAGGCAGCGATGGTGTGATGCGTTGGCAACTTCTTTATCAGCCAGGCAAAATTGGAATTCAACTGGTTTTTGAAGATTACGGGAAAGGGATTCCTGATATTGATCAAGCAATTGAAGCGGGTTTTACGACGGCAGGTACGATGGGAATGGGCTTGTCGGGGGTGAAACGTTTAATGGATGAAATGCACATTCAATCAGAAATTGGCGTAGGGACAGTGATTACCGTTGAAAAATGGGGGCGCGCAAAATGACCTTTCAAGTCGAAGCACAATATTTGGTAATTTCTAACACGGCAGAAGTTATTGCAATTCGCCGCATTGCAAAAGAAATGGCACATGATATTGGTTTTGATGAGCGAGAACGTGAAGAAATCAGTTTAGTTGTTAGCGAATTGGCTTCTAATATTGTTAAACACGCGCAACGTGGCAGTGTGACGCTCACGCCTGTTTGCAATAAACAACGTGAAGGTTTAATGATTGAAGCCGAAGACGATGGCGAAGGGTTTAATGAATATGTGGCAATGCAAGACGGTGTGTCAACGTCGGGAACATTGGGTATGGGGCTGGGTGCCGTTAATCGTTTAATGGATGAATTCGACATCGTCGCCCGTGAAGATTGTGCAGGCACACGCATTGTTTGCAAACGTTGGTTACATGATAATTCTAATCATGGGCAACAGTGTCCGTTTGAGTTTGGCGTATTTTCGCGCCCCAAACCTAACGAAATGGCAAATGGTGACAGTTTTATTATCAAACATATTCGTGGTGCAACATTAGTTGGTGTCATTGACGGTGTCGGACATGGCGAATTAGCCAGTCACGCCGCAAATGCCGCGCGACAATATGTTGATAGACATTGTGAATTACCTTTACTCGATATTTTTCGCGGTGTAGACCGTGCGTGTAGTGCAACACGCGGTGTTGTCATGGCTCTTGCTGTTTTTGATTGGACACAAAATACTTTTCGTTTTGCCAGCGTGGGTAATATTGAAGTAAAAGTATTTAACGATAATCGTGAAAAATCCAAGTTTATCGTGCGCCGTGGCATTATTGGTAAACACGCTCCTCAACCAATGATTACTGAAAATAAATGGCATTCAGGTGATATGTTAGCATTACATTCAGATGGTATTTCGAGTCATTGGCATTGGCATGATTTTGCACATTATGCGTCGCATCCTGCCCAAGTGATGGCAGAACAAATTTATAATGCCACGCAAAAAGACCACGACGATGCAACGATAGTTATAGTGAAATGAAAAAACAAGAACTCGAAGAACTCCTGTCGGAAAAAGCCCGCATAATTGAAGAATTAGAAGCTGAACTCGAAGCGACTAATCAAGGTATCATCTTATTGACGATGGAACTTGAAGAATTAGAGCATGAAAAGTTACGCGAACACATTGATGTTATTAAACAATTACAGACGGAATTGGCAGATACCAATAAGGGTTTATTAGCACTTGCTGTCGAACTTGAGCAATCGGAAGAAAAATACAGCAGTATTTTAAAAAATGCCGCTGAAACGATTTTCACATTCACACAAGAAGGTGTTATCGAAACCACGAATCCTGCTGCTTCGCTTTTATTTGGTTATGAGGAAACGGAATTGCTCGGTATGAATATCGATGTGTTAATTCCAAAATTTAGTCAAATTTCTCCGCCGGCTAATTTTGAAGAAAAATTGTCGCAGTTTAACGGCGAACCCGTTGTTTATGCGTTCAAAAAAAATGGCTGTGCCTTTCCCATTGAATTTACATTAGGCAGACCGGTTTACCGAAATAAACGGCAATGGCTTGTGATTATTCGCGACGTTACTGAACGTAAAAAAGCCGAAGAAGGTTTACGTTTGATGGCGAAAATTTTTGAAGGCAGTAAAGATGCTATCGTCATCATGGATACGCGCAGTCGAATTATTGATGCAAATGAAGCCTTTACAACGCTTACTGGCTACGAAAAAAATGAAGTCTTAAACCAACATCCTGCGGTGTTAAATTCACATCGACATGGCGATAATTTTTATTATGTTCTAAGACGGACATTATTAAAAACCGGTGCGTGGAGTGGCGAAGTTTGGACACGCCGTAAAAATAATGAGATTTATCCAATTTGGTTATCGATTTACAGCGTCAAAGATGAAAAGGATACAACGACACATTTTGTAGGCATTTTTAGTGACATTACCGCGCGTAAAGCCTCAGAAAATCAACTTAAACAATTAGCGCATTATGACGCGCTAACAGGGCTTGCAAATCGCACTCAATTTATCGAGCGGTTAAAATGGACTACCGAACTTGCCAAACGTAATAAAGAACAAGCGGCGTTAATGTTTTTAGATTTAGACCGCTTCAAATTAGTGAATGACACACTCGGACATCAAGCCGGTGACGAATTATTAGTCGAAGTCGCGCAACGTTTGAAAAGTTGTGTACGCGAAGTGGATATGGTTTCGCGTTTAGCTGGTGATGAATTTACGATTATTTTGAGTAGCATTCAAAGTCCCGATGATGCAGGCGTTGTTGCAAAGAAAATTATTCAAGCCTTAGCGTTGCCGGTGAAATTAGAAGGACGTGATGTTTTTATTTCCACCAGTATGGGCATTACCGTTTTTCCTATGGATGGAATTACGGTTAATCATCTGATTAAAAATGCAGATACTGCCATGTATCATGCTAAAGAGCGTGGGCGTAATAATTACCAATATTTTGCCAGCAGCATGAATCAAAAAGTGTTGGATGAATTGGAAATGGAAACCAATTTGCGCCAAGCCTTGCAAAACGAAGAATTTTCGTTGTGTTACCAGCCGCAATTTAATTTGAAAACAAGAGAACTCATTGGCGTGGAAGTGCTGTTGCGTTGGAAACATCCAGTCTTAGGTGCGATTTCGCCGGCTATTTTTATTCCTCACGCTGAAAAAAGTGATTTGATTATTGCCATTGGTGAATGGGTGTTACGCACCGCTTGTACACGCAGTATGGTGTGGCAATCACAAGGTTTAAAACCGTTGCGAATTTCGGTGAATTTATCGGGCATGCAATTAAAGCAAAATGATTTGATTGAAAAAATCACGCTCATTTTGTCTGAAACACGTTTGCCTGCCGAATTTTTAGAACTCGAATTAACCGAAGGTGTGTTGATGGATAATGTGGATACGACCATTAACACGTTGCGGCAATTAAAAGAAATGGGCATTCGTTTATCGATTGATGATTTTGGTACGGGTTATTCGTCGCTGAGTTATTTAAAACGTTTTCCTATCGACACATTAAAAATCGACCAATCGTTTATCCGAGAAATTACCACCGACAGCGATGACAACGCGATTGCATCAACCATTATCGCCATGGCGCACAATTTACGGTTGAAAGTGATTGCTGAAGGTGTGGAAACGCACGAACAAGCCGCTATGTTAGAAGAAAAACAATGCGACGAAGTGCAAGGCTATTTATTCGGTCGTCCATTACTTGAACACGATTTGTGTCAATTATTAACTGAATTACAACATCCCAATTTATGAATAAACCACGCAAAGCCGTTGCCTTAATTTCTGGCGGCTTAGATTCACTGTTAGCGGTCAAAGTGATTCAAGAACAAGGCATTTACGTCGAAGGCATTAACTTTTTTACCGGATTTTGTGTTGAAGGACACACGCACGCCATTCGCAGTCGAGACAAAGATAAACCTAAACGCAATAACGCGCTCTGGGCGGCAGAACAATTAGGCATAAAACTTCACATTATCGATGTGATTGAAGAGTATAAAGATGTGCTGATTAACCCTAAACACGGTTACGGCACAAACATGAATCCTTGCACGGATTGCAAAATTTTCATGGTCAATAAAGCTAAACAATGGATGCTTGAAAACGGCTTCGATTTTATTATCACCGGCGAAGTGTTAGGACAACGCCCGATGTCGCAAACAAAATCAAAGTTACCCATTGTCGCAAAACAATCGGGTGCAGATGATTTACTCGTGCGTCCGTTGTGCGCGAAAAATTTAGAACCAACGTTGCCTGAACGTGAAGGTTGGTTAGACCGTGAAAAATTATTGGATTTGTCTGGTCGTTCGCGCAAACCGCAATTTGAAATGGCAAAAAAATTTGGCTTTGACGATTTTGCTCAACCTGCAGGCGGCTGTTGTTTTTTAACGGATAAATTTTATTCAGCAAAATTAGTCGATTTGTGGCAAGCACACGGGCATAAAGACTATGAATTTGATGACATTATGTTGCTCAAAGTCGGGCGACACATTCGCCCCAAACCGCATTTCAAATTGATTATTGCGCGTGACGAAGGCGAAGGGCGTTTTATGCAAGGTTATCGCAAAGAATTTATTAGCGTTTATCCTGAAAGTCATAATGGCGCGATGGCGTTAGTGGATGGTTTGCCGACAGATGATGATTTAAAACTTATTGCTGGCATTGTGGCGCGTTATGGTCAGGGCAAAAATGCAGATTCGGTGACATTATCAATTACCGAAAAAAATGGCGAAGCCCACGATTTAACCGTGAAACCTTTTAGCGACGACGCACAATTGGCGGCGTGGCAAGTTTAACTTTTTTATTTTACCTTTAGAAAAATGCAAGAAATCAACCCAATCAAAAACAAACTTTCCGATTTAAAAAGCCGCGTCGATGCGCTACGGGGGTATCTTTGACTTTGAAACCAAAAGCGAACGCTTAATTGAAGTTTTACGCGAACTCGAAGACCCCACCATTTGGTCAAATCCACAACAAGCGCAAGATTTAGGCAAAGAACGCGGGCAATTGGAACTCGTTGTAAATACGATTAACGAATTAACACGCAGTTTAGTCGATGCCGAAGAATTACTCGCTATGGCAGTTGAAGAAGAGGATTCGGACACTGTTGATATTGTTGCAAGCGATGTCGATGAATTTGAAAAACGGGTAGCTGATTTAGAATTCCGCCGTATGTTCTCAGGCAAAATGGATGCAAATAACGCCTTTTTGGATATTCAATCGGGTTCAGGCGGCACAGAAGCACAAGACTGGGCATCGATGATTGAACGGATGTTTTTGCGTTGGGGCGAACGGCGCGGTTTTAAAACCGAACTCATCGAAGAATCACAAGGCGACGTAGCAGGCATTAAAAGTGCGACGATTCGTTTTGAAGGCGAATATGCGTTTGGTTGGCTAAGAACCGAAACAGGCGTGCATCGTTTAGTTCGTAAATCACCATTTGATTCGGGAAATCGCCGTCATACATCATTTGCCTCGGTGTTTGTTTCGCCTGAAATTGATGAAGACATCGATATTGAAATCAATCCCGCAGATATTCGCACCGACGTTTATCGAGCCAGCGGCGCGGGTGGTCAGCATATTAACAAAACCGAATCCGCTGTGCGTTTAACGCACGCGCCAACGGGAATTGTGGTGCAATGTCAAAGTGACCGTTCGCAACATAAAAACCGCGATACTGCGATGAAACAACTTAAAGCGAAATTGTACGAACTCGAAATGCGAAAACGTAACGAAACCGCGCAAGCTCTTGAAGACAGCAAATCGGATATTGGTTGGGGCAGTCAAATTCGTTCTTACGTTTTAGACCAATCACGCATTAAAGATTTACGCACCGGTTATGAAGTTGGTAACACGCAAGCGGTTTTAGATGGTGATTTAGATGGATTTATTGAAGCCAGTTTGAAGAGTGGCTTGTGAGTTCTGAAAATTTAATCCCACCAGTTTGGGCGCACACTTACGGCACACCGTCAGGGCAGGGTGTTATTCGCACCTTGCCAGAAGATTTTATTGTTGAAGAAACCTTGGCATTTGAACCGTCTGGCAGTGGCGAACACGTTTTTTTGCAAATTCAAAAGACAGGCGAAAATACCGAATATGTCGCGCGACAATTAGCACGCTTTGCAAATGTGCGTCAGCGTGACATCGGTTTTGCTGGCATGAAAGACCGCCACGCTGTTACAACGCAATGGTTTAGCGTGTGGTTGCCAAAAGGGGATGAACCGAAATGGGAAAGTTTTGAAACGGATGGCTTTAAAATTTTGTCTGTCACCCGTCACGCAAGAAAATTAAAACGTGGCGCATTGGCAAGTAATCGTTTTGAATTAACCGTGCGGCAATGGCAAGGCGATAAAATCAAAACGCTTGAACAATTAACCGAGATAAAAAATCACGGTGTGCCGAATTATTATGGTTCGCAACGTTTTGGTCATGGCGGACAAAATGTTCAAAAAGCGTTGGCAATGTTTCAAGGTGCAAAAGTCGGACGTGAGCAACGCAGTTTATATTTATCTGCCGCGCGGTCATTTTTGTTTAATCACATTTTATCTAAGCGAATTGAAAACGAAAGTTGGGCAACAGGTTTAGACGGTGACGTGTTCATGATTGACGGTTCACACAGTTGTTTTTCGTGTGAAAAAATGGATGACAATATTTACGCAAGGTTAAAACAAAACACTTTGCATCCGACCGGCGCGTTATTTGGAAAAGGGCAGTCGCGTTTAACAGCAGAGGCGTTAACGTTAGAACAAAATGTGATTGAAAAATATACCGAACTTGCCAACGGCTTGATTGCTTTTGGGCTAGAAAACGACCGCCGCGCATTGCGCGTCATACCAGCAGATTTAACATGGGGATTTTGCGGCGATGGCATATTGCGTTTGCAGTTTAGTTTGCCAGCAGGTAGTTACGCCACCGCCGTTTTACGCGAAATGATTTCGGATTAGCTTAATTTGTTAAGCACTTCTTGAACAATTTTCTGACGGCATAACCGTTCTTTGATTTTGTGTTTTTGCAACATTTCAGCGACTAAAAGTTCAGCAAATTGCGAATCACTCATGTCTAAATATTCCAAGTGTTCATCTTCATTTTCTGGCACTTTTGTTAAATCCAAATAGGGACGCATTCCATTTTCTTCGATTAAATCACTTGTGTTTTCAAAAGAAAATGATTGTTTGAATGGTGGCGCATCTTGTTTTTCAAATGGAAAATCTACCATCACTAATTCTGGCTCTTGAATTGGTTTTGTTTCAGGCAAATCAAGCGATGTTTTATTTTCAAGTTCATTCACATTAAAGGCATTAAAATCTAAATCCAATTCTGTAACAGGTTCAGGTTTTGTTTCGGTATTAAATGCACTGAAATCTAAATCTTCTGTTGAAATTTCAAACACTGGAGAAGGCGTTTCTAATGGTGCATCTATTTCAAAGTGTCCAAAATCCAAAACAATTTCTTCTTTTTCATCATTTTCATCATTTTCATCATTCGGAATTTTATCTTCAGTTGAAACTTTATCGAATTCAAATGTGATTGGCGTGTTATTCGATAACTCGCCAAAAAAGTTTGTCGCTTCCTTTGCAGATGATTCAGTATCTTCAAACCCCATGGCATTAAAATCAAGGCTGTTATCGGTAAATAATTTATCCATAGCGCTTGTCGCAACGGGAATCGCCGCCGGCGTGGCAAACAAATCGGTCACATTTGTCGAAGACAAGGTTTCTTCCGCCGATAATTCGCCAAACGTGATTTCTGTGTTGTCGGCATCCTCAAACCCCATGGCATTAAAATCAAGGCTGTTATCGGCAAACAATTTATCCATAGCGCTTGTCGCAACAGGAATTGCCGCCGGTGTGGCAAACAAATCGGTCACATCTGCCGAAGACAAGGTTTCTTCCGCCGATAATTCGC
>DALYHZ010000045.1:0-1812 GCA_031970635.1 Methylococcaceae bacterium
GTTAGCAGGTGTAAAAGAAATCCGCGAAGCTGTCGAACACGCTAAAACAATTCAACAATTTGAAAAACGGCGCACGATTTTATTTGTGGACGAAGTGCATCGATTCAATAAATCTCAGCAAGACGCATTTTTGCCGCATGTTGAAGATGGTACAGTGTATTTCATCGGTGCGACCACAGAAAATCCCTCGTTTGCGCTTAATAACGCACTACTTTCACGGGCGCGAGTTTATGTTTTAAATCCACTGACACATGATGATTTGCTTAACATTTTGAATCACGCGCTAGAAAATGAATCACATGGTTTAGGCAATTTAAAACTCGAAATATCCGACGAAATCAAAACGCAATTTGCTCAAGCTGCTGACGGTGATGCGCGTCGTTTGTTGAATTTATTAGAACTTGCCGCCGATGTCGCCGCCGCGCAAAACATTTCCATCATCGACGAAAGTATTGCACAAGCGATTTTAAGCGGTGGTGTGCGACGGTTTGATTCGCACGGCGAAGAATTTCACAATCAAATTTCTGCATTACACAAATCTGTTCGCGGTAGTTCGCCAGACGCGGCGTTATATTGGCTTTGCCGTATGATTGATGGCGGTTGTGATTTAGCATATTTAGCGCGGCGTATCGTGAGAATTGCTAGCGAAGATATTGGTAATGCTGACCCGCGTGCATTAGAAATCGCGTTGAATGCGTGGCACGCGCAAGAACGTTTAGGCAGTTCTGAAGGTGAATTATCTTTAGCTCAAGCCGTGATTTATATGGCGTGTGCGCCGAAAAGCAACGCGGTTTATGCCGCTTACAATGCCGCGATGGCGCATGTAAAACAATCAGGAACATTAGAAGTGCCACTTCATTTACGAAACGCGCCAACTAAACTCATGAAAGCGTTGGATTATGGCAAAAGTTACCGTTACGCACACAACGAACCTGATGCGTATGCGGCAGGCGAAAATTATTTTCCTGAATCACTTGCAGGCACACGTTATTACCAACCCGTCGAACGCGGTTTAGAAATTAAAATCAAAGAAAAACTCGAACGGTTGCGCGAATTAGACGCGGCGGTTAAATAAAATGGCAGTGAGTAGAATCTAAGATAACGTTACAATTACGCATTTCCATTTGACATTTTTCAGGACAAAATCACGATGACTTACTGTATTGCGGTTTCATTAAAAGAAGGGTTAGTGTTAACTTCGGATTCTCGAACCAATGCGGGAATCGACAACGTTAGTATTTACAGCAAAATGCACGCTTTTGCGACCAATCCTGACCGAAAAGTTATTTTACTCAGCGCAGGCAATCTCGCCACCACGCAAGCGGTTATCGACCAAGTGAAACGCGACCGAAAAGATCATGCTGAAGTTAATTTAGACACGGTGCGTTATTTATCCGAAGCCGCAGAATATATCGGTAAAATCAGCGTTGAAAAACAACATCGTCACACAGAAGCGGGTCAAAGTAGTTTTAATCCAACGGCAACGTTCATTTTGGCGGGACAAATTGGTGATGAGCCACATGCGGCATATTTGATTTATCCGGAAGGGAATTGCATTACCACATCAACGCAAACGCCGTATTTGCAAATTGGTGAAAATAAATATGGTAAACCTGTTTTAGATCGTTTTTTGAAAATTGACACGCCGTTGCAAGAAGCAGGGCGATGCTGTTTGATTTCGATGGATTCGACGATGCGAAGTAATGCCAGCGTGGGTGCGCCGGTTGAATTATTGATTTATCACAAAGACAGTTTAAGTTTAGACGAATATTACTGTTTTCAAGAAGATAACGAGTATTTGATTAAATTGCG
>DALYHZ010000045.1:1822-9167 GCA_031970635.1 Methylococcaceae bacterium
CATGTGGCATGAAAAACTTAAAGAAGCCTTTATTCATTTACCCCAATTTAGCACGGAAGATTCGCACCCTTTAGCCAACAGTCTATAAATTGCAATTTTTGTTTCACCCTATCTGTAATCACAAACGGATAGGGGTCACTTGTTCCCATACTGCGATTAAGCGCATTTAACGCCACTGAAAATTTCATCCACGCCGAAAGCCAATGATTAAAATCACTCAATGCCGCTTCATTGGCAATCAAACCGTAACTACACGCGGTTTCAAGCGTTTCGCTGATATGAAAATAATGCGCCCATGTTTCCGCCCAATCTTCTAACGGATGCGAACTGGCGTAACTGCTAATGTAATGGCTTTGCCAATTTTCACTTGCACCGTTGCGATAAAACGCGTCCATTGTGGTCGCATAATCCACCCGTTCATCACCAAATAATCGACGAAAAGCGTGTAATTCTTTTTGTGATTTTTCTAAATGTAACCAGTAAAAATGCCCCAATTCATGCCGAAAATGCCCTAGTAACGTGCGATACGCTTCATTCATCAATTCTTTCGTAGCCACGCGATAACTTTCATCCGCTTCTATAACATTTAACGTAATAACACCATTTGCATGGCCGGTATAAACAAAATCCAAAGCAACGCTGGGATTACTGCGTTTATCTTCCAAAAAATCAAACAGCAACGGCGTTTCAGTTTGAAAAAATAAACGGTCAGGAATACGCAATCCCAAGCGCAAAAGCATATAAAACGCGCGGCGTTTTGTGGCTTCGAGTTTTATCCAACGTTGAAAATTATTGTTGATGCTTAAATTAGGAATGGTGCGCGTCAAACGACACGCACAACATTGTGGATTCGGGGCATCATTTCTAACCAACCAATTACATTGCAACGTTTCAGCGTGTTGGCAAAGTCGATAACCGTTTTGTTTAAAAGGGTTGATTAAAATTTGTTGCTCTGGAATAAATCCCAGTGAATCCCCACAAGCATTACAAAACTTGTTTTCAAAATAAACTTCGTTGCCACATGCACAATAAAAACGTTTCACGCGCTTAAATGGTTCAAAAACCACGTTTCCGCAATGCGCTGGTGCAGCGTATTAAAATCCGCTTGCAAGGTATCGAGAATTTGCCGCAATTGTAGCGGCGTGGTTTCGGCAATATTTACGGTGAGTAAATTTTGTTCAAGCGTATTGAGTTGAGGAATTAACGCTGTGGAATTTGGCAGTTTGTTAATACAGCCAGAAATTTCTTGCACACAATGCGCGACCGCACCGGAAAAATCAGGATTTTTCAGCAGAAAATCTAACACGTCTTGTCCTTTAATGCGTTGCCGCACCTGTTTTCGATACATGAGCAATGCGCTGAGTGATTTCAATACGTTAATCCACAACATACTTTCGTGTTCGCGCATAATTTGAGAGCGATTTTCTGCCAGTAACACTGTGCCGAAGTCCATAATGCGTGTGGTCATATCGGCGCGTTCAATGTTTCGCCCCAAACAAATAAAACGGTAACTGTCATTACGACTCATCGCGCCCGCCATAAAACCAGTAAAACGCTGACAACCGCGCATAATTTCTTGTAAAAAAATCACGCGTCCGCGTCGGCTGGATAAACTTTCTAAATTATTTGTCGCATACAAATACATTTCGTTCACTTGTTCCCACGCCTCGTCTGGCATGAGTTCGCGGCTTGTACGGATATTTTCCCGCGCGGCTAATAATGACGACAGTAACGAACTGGAATTGCTCGGTTCTGCAATTAAAAAACGAATGATATTTTGCTCACTGGGATTTTTAAACCGTTGATAAAACGCTTCTTCTACACCGTAAATAGTCAATAAATTATTCCAACTCACTTCCACACCATACGGCAAATCGTAAATTAAATTCATGGTTGCACTGACAAGACGCGCAGTGTTTTCAGTACGTTCTAAATAACGCGCTAACCAATAAAGTCGTTCTGCTGATCGAGATAACATTTTTTATTGCTCCATGTTGATAATCCAAGTGTCTTTACTGCCACCGCCTTGCGAAGAATTCACCACCAGTGAACCTTTGCGTAATGCCACGCGCGTTAAACCGCCTGCGGTGACAAAACTGTTTTCACCTTGCAAGATAAACGGACGTAAATCAATGTGACGTGGTTCGATTTTGTCATTGCACAGCGTCGGGCAAGTCGATAACGCTAACGTAGGCTGCGCGATGTAATTGCGCGGATTGGTTTGAATGAGTTTTCGGAATTGTTTGAGTTCTTTTTGCGTGGCTTGCGTGCCAATCAACATGCCATAACCGCCCGATTCATTAGCGGGTTTGACCACCAATTCAGACAAATGCGCGAGAACATACGCGCGTTGTTCATCGTCGCTACATAAATAGGTTGGAACGTTAGGTAAAATCGGCTCTTCATTTAAATAGTAACGAATCATTTGCGGCACATACGCATAAACCACTTTATCGTCAGCAACGCCCGCTCCCGGTGCATTGGCTAATGCAACATTCCCCGCTTTCCACGCCCGCATTAACCCTTTTACGCCAAGCATCGAATCTTTATGGAATACTTCGGGGTCTAAAAATAAATCATCAATGCGACGATAAATCACATCCACTTTTTCCAAGCCGCGAATGGTTCGCATGTAAACGCAATCGTCGTCATTAACGAGTAAATCCCCGCCTTCAACCAATTCCACACCCATTTGTTGCGCTAAAAAGGCGTGTTCAAAATAAGCAGAGTTATAGATTCCCGGTGTTAAAACAGCAATTTGCGGATTGTCAGTTGCAGAAAGTGATGAGAGCATTTCAAATAATTGCGACGGGTAAGCATCGACCGGCATGACGTTGAGATTTTGTAATAATTCAGGAAAAACACGTTTGGTAATCACGCGATTTTCAATCATGTATGAAACGCCCGACGGGACGCGCAAATTATCTTCTAACACATACACTACACCGTCGCCGCCTCGCACTAAATCGCTGCCACAAATATTTGCCCATGTTCCAAATTTGGGATTGATACCGACGCATTCTTTACGAAAATTACCAGAGCTTTCAATTAAATCCGCAGGAATTAAACCGTCTTTGATGATGACTTGTTCGTTGTAAACGTCGTTGATGAAACAATTTAACGCTTTGAGCCGCTGTTTTAAACCGGCTTCAATGCGTTTCCATTCTTGAAATTCAATCAGGCGCGGAATAATGTCAAATGGCCACGCGCGGTCAATATTGCCTTTTTCGTTATAAACCGTGAACGTAATGCCCATTTCAAGAATCGCGGCATCGGCAGCTGAACGTCGTCCTTTTATGGCATCCACACCAAGCGTTTGCAAATATTCAGATAATGTTTCACAAATTGGGCGTGGCTGACTTTGTGCGGTAAGCATTTCATCAAAAGCTCTATCTGCTTGGTAATTTTCCCAAATTGAATGTGTTGTCATAACGTGTTCGCCCTCCATTTGTGGTGTGATAGTGCAGGCAAGGCTCTAAAATGGTGCAAAAAATAGAATTTTTAGATTCTAAACCCGATATGTCAGGATAAATGCAACGCCAATGCCACAAACGAAACGGCTTTTTTTAGGAACTCTTATTTCATGTCTTCAAATTGACTTATACTATTCGCACTTTCCGAACCCATTTAAAAATTAAAAGAAAACATGGATTTAAAATTTCTCGATTTTGAACAACCCATCGCCGTTTTAGAAGCGAAAATAGAAGAACTGCGTAACGTCGAATTTGATAATAAAATCAATATCTCGGACGCACTTAAACAATTAGAAGAACGCAGTCAGGCTTTAACCGAATCGATTTTTGCGAATTTATCAGATTGGCAAATTTCGCAATTGTCACGTCATCCTGGTCGTCCGTATACGCTTGATTACATCGATTTGATGTTTACCGATTTCCATGAATTACATGGCGACCGCGCTTATGCCGATGACCCCGCTATTATTTGTGGCTTGGCAAAATTAGATGGTCAACCAATTGTGGTGATTGGTCATCAAAAAGGACGTGATACCAAAGAAAAAATTTACCGCAATTTCGGGATGCCGCGCCCTGAAGGTTATCGTAAAGCCTTGCGTGTGATGAAACTTGCCGAACGGTTTAAATTGCCCGTGATTTGTTTAATCGACACACCGGGAGCTTATCCAGGCATTGACGCTGAAGAACGTGGGCAAAGTGAAGCGATTGCGCGAAATTTGTTTGAAATGGCAAAACTGAAAACACCGATTATTTGTACAATTATTGGCGAAGGTGGTTCTGGTGGCGCGTTAGCCATTGGCGTGGGCGATCGTTTGATTATGCTTGAATACAGCACTTATTCCGTCATCTCACCTGAAGGTTGTGCGTCGATTTTGTGGAAAAGTGCGGATAAATCGCAACTCGCCGCCGAAGCGATGGGCATCACTGCTGACCGAATTCGCGAACAAGGCTTTTTGGATGAAGTGGTGCGTGAACCTTTAGGCGGCGCACACCGTGATTTCAAAACAACTGCCGCGAATTTGAAAGAAACGTTATCAAACCATCTATCTGCGTTACGACGTCAAGATACCAATGCCATGCTCGAAGCGCGTTATCAGCGCATTATGAGTTTTGGCGTATTTGAAGAATCTGCGAAATAACCACAGGTCAAACTTAAGGTGAAAAACGAATTTAATTTCGATGTTTTGATTATTGGTAGTGGTGGTGCGGGATTGAGTTTGGCACTTAAACTCGCAGATTCACAAACGCGCGTAGCCGTTTTGTCAAAATTTGCGTTGACGGCGGGCAGCACTTACTACGCACAAGGTGGCATTTCAGCAGTATTCGATGCCGAAGATTCGTTGGAATCGCATTTAAATGACACGCTCAATGCAGGCGCAGGTTTGTGTAACGAAGAAATCGTAAAATTAACCGTCAATCACGGTAAAGAATCGATTGATTGGTTGCGTGAACAAGGCGTTATTTTCACTGAAGAGCAGACAATTTCGGGCGAAACCAAGTTGCATTTGAATCGTGAAGGCGGACATTCGCATCGTCGCGTGGTACACACAGCAGATGCGACTGGCAAAGCCGTTTCGCTGTCTTTGATTGAACGCGCTCAGGAAAATCCAAACATCGAATTATTCGAGCATCACAATATCATCGATTTAATCACCGAATCTTCTACGCAGGGTAAACGCTGTATTGGCGCGTATGTGTTTAATAGTTTGCTCTCGCATGTTGAAACATTTGCCGCCAAAGTGGTTGTTTTAGCAACCGGTGGTGCGAGTAAAGCCTATTTGTATAGCACCAATCCGCAAAGTTCGACTGGCGATGGCATGGCGGTAGCGTGGCGAGCCGGTTGTCGTGTCAGTAATTTGGAATTTATGCAATTTCATCCAACCTGTCTTTATCATCCGGCAGGTAATTCGTTTTTGATTAGCGAAGCGGTGCGTGGTGAGGGCGGTCGCTTGATTTTGCCTGACGGCAGCGCGTTCATGCACCATTTTGATGAACGTGGCGAACTTGCGCCGCGTGATATCGTTGCCCGAGCCATTGACCATGAAATGAAAAAACGTGGCATTGATTGCGTATATTTAGACATTAGTCATAAACCTGCGCCGTTTATTCGTGAACATTTCCCGAACATCTATCAAACCTGCTTAAAGTTTGACATCGATATTACGCAACAACCTATTCCTGTCGTTCCTGCCGCACATTACACTTGCGGGGGCGTTTTAACGGACAGTTTTGCGCGAACAGATATTGAAAATTTATACGCCGTCGGCGAAGTGGCTTGCACAGGCTTACACGGCGCAAATCGCATGGCGAGTAATTCACTTTTAGAATGTCTAGTTTTTGCGGGGCGTGCGAGTGAAGACATTAAACAAAAATTACCGCACCTTTCGATGCCAAAAATCTCGCACCGTGGGATGAATCGAAAGTCAGTGATTCAGATGAAGAAGTAGTGGTGGCACACAATTGGAACGAGTTACGACATTTTATGTGGGATTACGTCGGCATTGTGCGAACAGATAAACGTCTTAATCGTGCCATGAATCGCGTCGAATTATTGAAAAAAGAAATCGCCGAATATTACGCCCATTTTCGGGTGACGAGCGATTTGCTGGAATTGCGAAATTTAGTGATTGTGGCAGAACTCATTATTCGTTGTGCTCAACAACGCAAAGAAAGTCGCGGTTTGCATTACACGCTTGATTATCCTGAACTGGATTCAATGCAACCCGCGCAAAATACGGTATTAAAACCAAATGGTTTTATTTCTTCATCCGTTTCCAAGTAGAAGGAAAAACAGCCGCGACCATTATGTTTTGCTTGATAAAGTGCCGCGTCGGCTTTATCTATTAACTCGTCGGCATCTTCGCCGTGTTGCGGAAAGAAGCTAATGCCAATACTTGTACCAATTTGAACATTATCACTTTGAGTTAATGCAAAAGGTTCAGTCAAAACGGTAATGAGTGTTTTTGCAACACATGCTGCATCTTTTGGACAATGTATATCTTTTAGCACTACCACAAATTCGTCACCTCCAAGACGGGCAACGACATCATATTCACGCAAGTTCGTTTTAATACGATGTGCGACTTGCTGTAATAATTCATCTCCTGACGCATGACCTAATGTGTCATTAACCGCTTTAAATTTATCTAAATCCATCATCATGACAGCAAACTTTTTGGTTTCACGACGACTGTGACTAATTGCTTGTTTAAGCTGTTCGGCAAGTAATCGCCGATTAGCCAATTGTGTGAGTGGGTCGTAATACGCCAAATTGCGAATAATTGCCTCCGCTTCTTCGCGTTCTGTAATATCTTGATTGATGCCCACCACACGCAAAGGTTTCCCATGAGCATCGCGATAGATTTGTCCTAACGCATGAATGGTTCTAATTTTTCCATCAGAATGAAAAATACGAAAACGGGTGTCAAATGCGGTATTTTCAGCAATGGCTAACTGTAACGCATTTTTTAAAGTGGTAACGTCCTCAGACAAGGTAATTTTTCGCCACGCTTGATAAATCGATTTAACATTTGGTTGCTCAATACTGTAAATGGCAAACATCGAATCATCCCACGTTAATTCGTTGGTCATTAGGTCATAATTAAAAACGCCTAATTTAGCCACACTTGCGGCATCTTGAAATAAAATGCGTGATTCTTCTAATTCACTGGTACGTTCAGCAACGCGAATTTCTAACAAATTACGTTCGTTTGCTAATTCTCGCTCCATTTTTCGGCGTTGGCGTAACGTTTTAACCAACTTCACGATCAACCCTAATTCAGCCAAAGCAGCCAGTAATAGCAATATTGCTGCGCCGACATACCAACGGTATGTGTATAAAAAGGATTCTTTACGGTTGGTGATTGTGCTGT
>DALYHZ010000045.1:9193-13408 GCA_031970635.1 Methylococcaceae bacterium
ATGCCACCGCTTTAACTCAAGATCATTGAAAAAATAACCACGCACTTTTTGGTCATAAGCGTCGTCAGTTCGTGGAATGTCCAGTCCTAAAATCAAGCGTCCAATAATGTCACCTTCTTCTTTAAGGTTACGAATATAACCGCCTACCACATTTAAACTAAGATAAGTGTCATCGTGAACAAAAATAGGCACAGTTGAAGTTTTCGTTAATTTTTGAAGCACCTCAAAGGGGATTTTTCGTTGCCCCAAACGGTCGATGCTAGTGGGAAAATACAAAATAGCCGTGTTTTCAGGTAAATGTCCTGCTCGTTCATAAAGCTCATCAAAACTAAAGTTGTTATAAATTTCGACAGACATTTTTTCTGGCAGCAAGTGTTTGACCATCTCAATATCTTTAAAAAGATTTTCGTTATAACGGGTATGATTATTTCTACTTTCCATTACAAGAATAAGCTGTTTTGTGTCCGGTAAAACGGTGGGAACAACATTGATGATTTTATAAATTTCGTTTCCAAATTGCTGATTGTTTTTATTTATTCCCGCAACATTCATTGAATAATAGGGAATATTTGCAAAAAGTTCGGGATGGCGATTCATCAAACTGTCTGCGGCAGGGCCGACTGTTACAACCATATCCAGTTTTATGTGTTCATATTTTTTATGCCATAAATTGATAAACGGTACGTCAAAATCTTGCGTAATTTTTAAGCGAATATCATCGAGATATTCTTCAAACACATCTATTTTTTCATTTTCGGGTTGTGATTCGGCAAGTCTATTTTGCCAACCTTCTCTGACTCGAACATGAGAAGGAATGGTATTGTGACCAGAATAAATAATAATGGTGTTATGTTTAAGTGAATGATCTTGTATGGCTGAATTTTTGGTAGGCGAATCTGCTCTTGCTATTGAAAAGAAAGTGTAAAAAATCAGGTACAACAAAAAAATAGGAAATGGCATTTTAATAAATTGAATTGTATTGCTTTCTGTGCAAACATTCGGTCACGTTCAAATAAAATGGGAAGAGATAGCATATGCGTCCATTGTACTTGTATTTAGTTTCAACGGGTTTACTTTTAAGTATTTCGCCTTTGTTATTTGCGGAAGATGCTCACTTTCCCATCACATTATCACCGATGACTATTCTTGAAACGCCGCAAACGTTGGATGAAATTAACAAATCTTATTCCAGTCAACAGCATGAAGTTTATGATAAAGCAGATTTAGCCATTGCCCATGAACGCACAATTGATAATCTTTTAAATGCTGAGCAAGGCATTTCAATTACAAAACCCGGTTCACAAGGAACGGGACGTATTTATTTACGAGGTGTTGGTGGGCGAGGGTTGCTGTCATTAGACGGCATTCCACTTCCTGATTCTGTGCCGAATGCAATGAATTTAGGCATTTTAATTCCCGATGGGTTAGATGAAATGGATGTTATGCGCGGTTTTGCGCCAGCTTCAAACACGTTTGCCGCATTAGGTGGTGCAATTAAATTAACGTCACGAGATGCAACAGATAATAGCGCTAATTTGCGTGTTGAAGGCGGCACTTATGGTTTTTTAAAAGAAACATGGCACAGTGATTTTATTCATCAACATGCAAGACTTGCCATAACGGTAAACCATTCGGATGCGTTTGATGGCGCGTATCAAGCACAAGAATCTAATGGTAATTCTGAACGTGACCCGTTTCATCACACGCAAGTGATGGTGAAAACAGGCGTTGATATAACACCGGATATTTTGTGGGAAGGTTCTATGTTTTATCGTACGTCGTTTAATAATGCCGATGCAGGTGCATTGAAAAATGGCATTATTCAACAAGTTGATGATAGACATTCATATATTCGTGATGTTGGTTGGTTAGCGCAAAATACATTACATGCAAAATTAACCGATGATTGGATAACTCGTTTTCAAATGGGATACAGCACAAACGATTTGTTAGTTGCTCAATCCGCCATTTCTCCAAGCATAAAAACCAATTTTTATTCCGCACGTTGGGAAAATAATCAACGGCTTTGGCATGACAACGCAGATTTTTATCATCTCATTTGGGGCGCAGAAGAACGTTACGAAACAGGTTTTGCACCACTTGCCGAAAGAGGACCGCCACCTAAAATGACGGGAATTACTATTTCACAACATCGGCAACAGCAAGCTGGTTTTTTCGATAATCGTTTTAATTATGGTTTTTTTAGTGGCGATGTTGGTGTGCGTTATGAAAGTTATGAACACTATAACGGACAAATATTGTTGCATTTAGGAACGGGCTGGCAATTAACGCAAACATTAAAATTAACAACTAATGCGGGCAATGGTTTTCGTATTCCCAGTTATTCTGAATTATTATTTCCCATGACAGGTGATTTGAATTTAAAACCCGAACGTAATATCGGCGGGGATTTAGGCTTGGAATGGCAAGCGTTAAAGAATTTGAAACTGACCGCAACAGGATTTTATACCCGCTATAACAATTTGATAAATTTGTCATACAACCTAACGCCGCCATGTGGTGGCGTTTGTTTATCTAATATTTCTAACACGCTAATTAGTGGTGCTGAAACGGGTGGGGAACTTGTTTTTAACGCTCAATGGCGTGGTGGCTTTGCTTATACTTACACGCAAACTGAAAACTTAGCTAATCATCAAGACATTCCTTTTCGTCCTGCCCATGTCACGCGAATTTGGGGAGAATGGAAATCAGCTACGATGCCGTTGACTTTATGGTCAGAAGGGATTTTTCAAAGTCAGGCACAACAAAATATGGCAAATACCTTGCCAGTGGACGAGATGTTTTTTATTAACGTTCATGCCAATTATCAAGTCACTCCTAAACTGGATTTTTACATACGCGGTGAAAACCTGACGAATAATACAACGCCAAGTATGTTCTCACATAATCAAACAGGTGCAACCATTTACGGCGGCGTGTCTTTAAAATTGTGGTAATGCGTGGACGCTGAAAAACAATATTGAGCCTTTTAAAATTTGACATTTTAGCCAAAATCGTTAAATTTACGCGCTGTGTGAATTTTTCCCGAAATTTTGAGATTCACCTAAAACTAACGTTAGTCGTAAACATAATTACCGTTCTGTCACGTAACAGAATATCAGGAGAACCCAATGAAGAAATCTTTAAAAAGTTTGTTGCTTACAGCGAGCATTGCAACGTTGTTAGCGGCTCCAGCCATTTCATCAGCAAACGCTGAAGTGGAAAAATTAACGCAAAACCCTGCCAACTGGGCAACATGGGGCGGCAATTATGCTGGCACACGTTTTAGCCAATTAACTCAAATCAATACCGATAACGTTAAAAATTTGCAACCTGCTTGGTCTTTCTCAACAGGTGTATTACGTGGTCACGAAGGTGGTCCTTTAGCAATTAACGGCGTGTTGTATATTCACACGCCATTCCCAAACACTGTTTACGCAATTGACCAAAATACACAATCTGTTATTTGGGAATTCACACCAAGCCAAGATGCTGACGTAACCATTCCTGTTATGTGCTGTGATACGGTAAACCGTGGTTTGGCTTATGGTGATGGTAAAATTTTCTTACAACAATCAGACACCGTTTTAACCGCATTAGATGCTAAAACCGGTAAACGTGTTTGGAGCGTACAAAATGGCGACCCAAAATTGGGTATGACAAATACAAACGCACCAGTTGTTGTTAAAGATAAAGTCTTAACTGGTATTGCTGGTGGTGAATTTGGTGTGCGTGGTTTCTTAGCCGCGTATGACATCAACACCGGTAAATTAGCTTGGAAAGGCTACAGTATGGGTCCAGACAAAGACACATTGATTAACTCGAAAAAAACAACCACTTGGAAAGATGGTAGCGTTCAAGTAGTTGGCGAAAATTCAAGTACAAGCACATGGCAAGGCGATCAATGGAAAATTGGTGGCGGTACAACTTGGGGCTGGTATTCTTATGATCCAAAATTAAACTTGGTTTACTACGGATCAGGCAACCCTTCAACTTGGAACCCAGTACAACGTCCTGGCGACAACAAATGGTCCATGTCTCTGTGGGCTCGTGACGCGGACACCGGAGCCGTGAAATGGGTTTATCAAATGACCCCACACGACGAATGGGACTATGACGGCATCAACGAAGTCGTTTTGGTTGACCAAGAAGTCAAAGGCAAAATGCACAAAACCATCGTGCATTTTGACCGTAACGGCTTTGCCTATACCTTGG
>DALYHZ010000046.1:0-13397 GCA_031970635.1 Methylococcaceae bacterium
GGAAGAATTAGCTATCGTCGAACAATTTCCGAAAATGGAAGGGCGGCAAATGGTGATGGTTCTTGCGCCGAAAAAGAAAAAATAATGGTTTTAGGTCGCACAGGATGTGCGACTTTTGTTTTGTTTAGGCCACGCATTTTGCCTAAATGAACTTTTCAGGGACTTTTTTAACACTATTTGGAAGCTAAACAAATGCCAAAAATTAAAACTAATCGCGGTGCTGCAAAACGCTTTAAGCGTACCGGCAACGGCGGTATTAAGTGTGGTCATTCACACCGTCGTCATATTTTGACAAAAAAAACAACTAAAAGAAAAAGACAATTGCGCTCGCCAAACCATGTACACGCTTCAGATTTGCGCATGGCAAACCGCATGATTCCTTACCTTTAATAATTCGGAGATAAATCATGCCTAGAGTAAAACGTGGCGTAACCGCCAGAGCAAGACACAAAAAAATTCTTAAACAAGCAAAAGGTTATTACGGCGCAAGAAGCCGCGTTTATCGCGTTGCAAAACAAGCGGTAATCAAAGCGGGTCAATATGCGTATCGCGACCGCAAACAAAGAAAACGTCAATTCCGCGCTTTATGGATTGTGCGTATCAACGCGGCATCTCGCATGTTCGGTATTTCTTACAGCCGATTAATCAACGGGTTGACGAAAGCGAACGTAAAAATCGATCGTAAAGTGTTAGCCGATATTGCAGTTCGTGATATTGACGCATTCGGTAAAATCGCTGAAATTGCCAAAGCAAACGTTAGTTCGCTTTAATCCTGATTTTTGCTAGATTATAAAAAATCTGCCTGACTTTAAATTTAAAGTAGGCGGATTTTTTTTTGAGATATAAATGATACTTAACTTTGAATTGAGGAATTTATGGATAACGCAATGACAACTGATAATTTTATCTGGCTTGACGAATATAAAATTGGTCACGATATTGTTGATGAACAACATCAATATTTATTTGAATTAGCGAATCGAATCATTGATCCTTATAACGATCAACAGACAACACATCTTAATTTTTCAGCATTGTATGAATACACACATAAACATTTCAAAGATGAAGAATTATTGATGAAACAATACAATTATCCTGATTACGAACATCATAAAAAAAAGCACGAATCTTTGATTGCAAGACTTGATGAAATTAGTGTTGGTATTTTAACGGATGAAATACCAAAAAATGATGTAATAAAATTTATGAAAGATTGGGTTTTAACGCATATTCTTGATGAAGATATGAGTTTTGGGCATTTTCTTAGAGATAATGGTTTAAATGTTGCCTAGAATTTTGACGTTATAAATTAGGGTTAAGCCATTCTTTGACTTAACCTTTTACTCGCGTAATTTTCAAGACAATCGACAGCTCTTTTAAACGGCGCATAATTTGGGCTAAATGCACACGATTACGCGCAGTTAACGTAATAGAATCTACCGATACTCGCGCATCTTGATCCACAACGGTCACGTTTTCGATATTTGAATCCATTGCCGAAATTGTCGAGGCAATCGTCGCAAGCGAACCGCGTTGATTGAGAATTTCAATCCGGATTTCGGTAGCAAAATCCCCCTTTACATCTTGTTCCCATTCAACATCAAGCCAATTATTTTGTTTTTTCTTAATTAACGCATGATTGTGGCAATCATGTTGATGAACAACAATGCCTTTACCAGGATTGAAAAAACCAATAATGGAATCACCCGGAATAGGGCGACAGCATTTTGCCATTGTAACCACCATGCCTTCTGTGCCTTTAATCATTAGCGGCCGATTTTGATTTTTTATACTGTCGTTAAGTTTTACATGCGTATGTACATCGTCTTGGGTGAGTTGTTTTGCCACTAAAAATGGCATCTTATTTCCTAAACCAATGTCTTCGAGTAATTTGTTAAATGATTTAATGCCCATAATTTTTAATAGCGACGCGATTTTTTCTTCGCTAATTTGAGATAACTGCATATTCATCGACGTTAATTCATTTTCGAGTAATCGCCGACCTAAACCAAGAGCTTCTTCACCTTCAATATGTTTTAACCGATTACGAATGGCAGAACGCGCCCGTGCGGTAATGACATAATTTAGCCATAACGGATTCGGTCTTGCATGCTCGGCTGTAATAATTTCAACTGTTACGCCACTTTCTAATTGCGTTTGTAATGGAATGAGTTGTTTATCAATTCGCGCTGAAACACAGGCATTACCTAAATCGGTATGTACTGCGTAAGCAAAATCAACAATTGTCGAACCGCGTGGCAGTTTAATAATCGCGCCATTAGGAGTGAATACAAATACTTCTTGCGGGAATAAATCGACTTTCAAGTTATCGATAAATTCGAGTGAATCGCCTGCACTTTTTTGAATTTCGAGTAAATCTTTAAGCCACTCATTAGCAATGGCTTGGACGTTTCGTGTTTTATCAGAATCGGATTTATAGAGCCAATGAGCGGCAATGCCTGATTCGGACATACGGTGCATTTCGTGAGTTCTAATTTGTACCTCAATTGGCACACCGTAAGGACCAAATAATGTGGTATGCAAAGATTGATAACCATTTGGCTTAGGATTAGCGATATAGTCATCAAAACAGAATGCAGCGATTGATAGCCATTTTCTTTAGGTAAGGCAATGTAATCTTTAAATCGTCCGGGAATAGGTTTATACAAATTGTGCATCATTCCCAAGATGCGATAACACGCATCGACATCATCACAATAAATTCGAAACGCATAGACATCAAATACGTCAGCGAGTGGAATTTTTTTCTTCACCATTTTTTTGTAGATGCTGTAGATATTTTTTTCGCGTCCAACCACATCGCAAGGAAAAGGGGCTTCTTGCAATCGCGTTCTAATCGTGTTTTCAATGGTATCAATCATTTTTCGACGATTACCACGCGCCTTTTTAATGTTGCTACTCAATACCGCATAACGAAATGGGTACATTGCCTCAAAACTTAAACCTTCCAATTTATGACGAATGGTATTCATACCTAAACGATTTGCAATCGGTGCATAAATGTCTAAGGTTTCGCGGGCAATTCGACGTTTTTTATGTGGTTGCATTACGCCCAAGGTTTCCATGTTATGCAACCGGTCAGCAAGTTTGACAATGATGACGCGCAAATCTTTTGCCATGGCTAAAAACATTTTGCGAACATTTTCGCCTTGTGCTTCAGCGCGGGATTTATTGTCGATTTTTGATAATTTCGTCACACCATCAACAAGTTCAGCAACTTCGTTGTTAAATTGCGTTGCCAATTCTTGTTTGCTGACACCTGTATCTTCAATCACATCATGCAAAATCGCCGCAGTAATTCCATCTGCATCCATTCTCATTTCTGCCAAATTGATTGCCACGGCAATCGGGTGACAAATATAGGGTTCACCACTTTTGCGAAATTGCCCAGTATGCGCGGTTGCGCCAAATTCATAAGCTCGCATACATTGGGCAACTTGTTTTGTATCCAAATAGCTCGCCAATGTATTACACAAGCGATTAACTAACTGCGTCTCTAAAGAATCGGCGGTATTTTTTAAGGGAGCTATTGTGGACATAGTCTAATGAAAAATTGATGGGAAATTAGAATAACGGGTTTGCAGGTGGTTGATGATCGTGGATTTCACCAACGCGATGCAATGCCGCAATATTTGTTTCTGTCACATGCCCCATGGCAATTTCTCGCAACGCGACAACCGTATCTTTATCTTTGCCACGGTGTACAAATTCGGTTGCGCCATGGCTAAGTTGTCTTGCGCGAGTGCTGGCTAATAAAACCAATTTGAAACGGTTTTCAATGTTACTTAAACAATCTTCAATTGTTACGCGTGCCATAATGTCTCTCTTAAAAATTTAAAGGTTATAAAGTTATTTTTGCAAAATTGCCACAGCAGGTAATTCTTTGCCTTCCAAGAATTCCAAAAACGCGCCACCACCGGTTGAAGTGTAAGAAATTTGGTCGTTAATGCCGTATTTATCAATTGCCGCCAATGTATCGCCGCCGCCTGCAATGGAAAATGCGTCACTGCCTGCAATTGCATAAGCTAAAGTTTGTGTGCCATGCGCGAATTGTTCAATTTCAAACACACCCACTGGACCATTCCAAACGATAGTTTTTGCCGATTTTAATAAATTTGCATAATGCGCGGCTGTTTCAGGTCCGATGTCTAAAATCATGTCATCTTCTGCAATATCTGCCACATTTTTCACAGTCGCTTCTGCGGTTTCTGAAAATTCTTTGGCACAAACCACGTCGGTTGGAATCGGAATTTCTGCACCAGCCGCTTTTGCTTGAGCAATTAAACGTTTTGCTTCGTCAAGTAAATCAAGTTCAACCAGCGATTTCCCCACAGAATAACCTGCGGCGGCAATAAATGTGTTTGCAATGCCACCACCAACGATAAGTTGGTCAACTTTTTGGGAGAGTGATTCTAACACAGTTAATTTTGTTGATACTTTTGAACCACCGACAATGGCGAGTAATGGTTTTTCTGGTGTTTCGAGAGCGCGACCTAATGCGTCTAATTCGCTAGCAAGCAAAGGACCTGCACAAGAAATCGGTGCAAATTTTGCGATGGCATGTGTAGAGGCTTGAGCGCGATGCGCTGTGCCGAAGGCATCCATGACAAAAATATCGCATAACGCCGCCATTTTTTTGCCTAACTCGTCGTTATTTTTACCTTCGCCGACATTAAAACGCACGTTTTCACATAACACGACTTCGCCAGCGTTGATTTCAATGCCATCGAGCCAGTCTTTTTCTAAGCGAACAGGTTTATCTAACAATTTTGCTAAATGTTCAGCGACCGGTTGCAACGAATATTCAGGATTGTATTCGCCTTCTGTTGGACGACCGATATGTGACATCAGCATCACTGCCGCGCCAGCGTTTAAAGCGTGTTGAATGGTTGGCAAACTCGCTTGAATACGAATGTCACTTGTCACTTTGCCATTTTTGACTGGCACGTTTAAATCTTCACGAATTAAAACGCGCTTTCCGGCTAAATCTAAATCTACCATGCGTAAAATAGTCATTCTTTATTCTCCTTCTTTCCATTTGATTGAACAGCCAATGCTGCTTAATTGTTCTTGCGGACCGTGACCGGTTTCAGCGACCAGTTTCATTGCTTCAAATAAATCACGCGGCGTATTATCTGGCGTGATTTCACGACGACTTGAATCTAAGCGTCCGCGATATTGCAATTCAAATTTTGCGTTATAACCAAAAAAGTCCGGTGTGCAAATCGCGCCGTAAGCTTTGGCAACTTCTTGTGTTTCGTCGAGTAAATATGGAAAGCTGAAATTCAATTCATCTGACAGTTTTTTCATATTTTCAAACGAATCTTCAGGGTATTGCACAAAATCGTTTGGCATAATTGCCACACTGTTAATACCCAGTGTTTTAAGTTCTGCCGTATCACGAACAATACGATGTTTCACCGCTTTTACATAGGGGCAATGATTGCAAATAAACATCACAAGCAAGCCTTTTTCACCCATACACTCTTGCAATGTCCATGTTTTACCGTCTACACCTTGCAATTTAAAATCTATTGCAGGTTTTCCAAAATCACAAATTGGCGTTTCTAAAGTCACCATTGATTCATACCTCTCATTTTTATAAAACATGACGTGATTATAGCGTGAACTTAAGAAAAGAATCTTTGCCGTTGTAATTTATCTTTTCAAACATTGCAATACACCGTCGCTACTGTGATGATATAGCGTGTTAAATGACTTTAATTTTGTATTCAAACTTTGGAGAAATACTTATGACAAAAACAGCAGTTTTTACCGTCACTGGCATGAAATGTGGCGGCTGTGAAAGTAATGTAATCGAGAAATTAACCGCATTAGACGGTGTAACCAGTGCCGTTGCGGATTGCAAAGAAAATCACGTTAGCGTTGATTATGATCCAGAAAAAATCGAGGTTGACGATTTAGAGGACGTAATTATTGCCGCTGGCTTTGGCGTAGAGTAACGATTATGACGACCGATTTCACTTCACAAGAATTACGTTTATCCATTTTAGGAATGCGCTGTGCAGGCTGTATTGCTTCGGTTGAAGGCGCATTAACTTCGGTTGCAGGTGTGGAGTCGGTCAGTGTGAATTTTGCCGACCATTCTGCACTTGTCAAAGGCAATCCTGATATTGAAGCCTTGAAAAAATCGGTCAAAGCGGCGGGTTTTGATGCGGCGGTGATGGAAGGTATTGAGGATCCCGCTGAACAAGAAGCGCAAGAATTAGCGCGTTATGCGTCACTGATGCACAAAGCAAAAATTGCAGGGAGTTTTGGCGCGTTTTTGATGATTTTGGAACTCATTGACATGATGCCAATGATGGGAATGCCACATAACAAATGGTTTTGGACGACGGTGTCGGCTATTTCGCTTGGCATTATGGCGTATTGCGGTGGACATTTTTATACAGGTGCGTATCAATCTTTTCGCTTAAAACAATACAACATGGACACGTTGATTGCGTTGGGAACAGGCAGTGCGTGGTTTTATTCGACCATTATGATTGATTATTACGATTCCTTTCCTGCTGTGTCGCAACATGCGTATTTTGAAGCGGCGGTGGTGATTTTAGCGTTTATCAATTTAGGTAATGCCCTCGAAACCAAAGCGCGTGGGCAAACATCGGGCGCAATTCGCGCGTTATTGGGTTTACAACCGAGAACCGCGCGAGTTATCAGAAATGGTGAAGAAATCGACGTACCTATTGAAGAAGTCGGATTAGGTGAAACCTTGCGCGTTCGACCAGGTGAAAAAATCCCCGTTGATGGTGTTTTAACCGAAGGGCATTCAAGTGTTGATGAATCCATGCTTACAGGTGAATCAATACCAGTTGAAAAAACAATTGGTTCTGCCGTCGCAGGCGGCACGATGAATCAAACAGGCAGTTTTTTGTTTACGGCAACCCGTATTGGACGTGACACCGCGCTTGCACAAATCATTAAAAGCGTTCGTCAAGCACAAAGCAGTAAACCTAAAATTGCGCGTTTAGCTGACCAAATTGCCAGTGTTTTCGTGCCGTCAGTTGTGGGTGTTTCGGTTTTGACGTTTTTATTGTGGCTTATTTTAGGTGGTGATGGCGCGTTAGGTTATGCGTTTGTTACGTCGATGACGGTGTTAGTGATTGCTTGTCCTTGTGCGTTAGGTTTAGCGACACCGATTTCGGTGATGGTTGCCGTCGGACGTGCGGCACAATCAGGCATTTTGATTCGCAAAGGTGAAGCTCTGCAAACAGCTGGGAAATTAAATTGCATCATTCTCGATAAAACGGGAACTGTTACGCAAGGCAAACCCACGGTTGCAAAAGTATTAGCGTTTGGCGATTTTGAAGAAACAACTGTTTTACAACTCGCCGCCAGTTTGGAATCAGGTTCAGAACATCCATTAGCCAGTAGCATTTTGGCGGCGGCAAAAGAACAGGATTTAAAACTCGATAGAATCAAACAATTCAAAGCCGTTGCAGGTCGTGGCGTGATGGGACTTTGGCAAGGTAAACCTGTTTTGTTTGGCAATAAAACGTTGATGCTTGAAGAACAAGTGGCGGTTGCAGGTTATTTGCAAACGCTCAAAGAATTATCAGAACTTGGGCAAACGCCAATGCTTTTAGCGGTGAATGCAGAAATCGTAGGGATAGTTTCAGTTTCTGACCCGATTAAAACAGATTCGGCTGAAGCGGTGAAAGCGTTGAAAAAATTGGGCGTGCGTTTGATTATGGTCACGGGCGATAACGACATTACGGCGAATGCGATTGCAAAACAAGCAGGCATTACCGAAGTGAAAGCGCAAGTTTTACCCGAATACAAAGCGGCGATTGTGCAGGAGTTACAACGCACGGGTTATTGCGTTGGCATGGTAGGCGACGGCATTAACGATGCGCCAGCTTTAGCACAAGCCGATGTCGGGATGGCAATTGGTGGTGGCACAGACGTGGCGATTGAAAGTGCGGATATTGTAATTTTGCAAGGTTCGTTATTGAAAGTTCCCGAAGCGATGAAACTTTCCAGCGCAACGCTTGTGAACATTAAACAAAATTTGCTCGGCGCATTTTTTTACAACACTATCAGTATTCCATTGGCAGCAGGGCTGTTTTATCCAATTTTTGGTGTGCTGCTCAATCCAATGATTGCAGGTTTGGCGATGGCAATGTCCTCAGTGACGGTAGTTTCAAATGCTAATCGGTTACGTTGGATGAAGTTTTGAAAATGAGGATATAAGTAATGCCAGAAATTTGTAGGTTTTACGGAATTATTATCCGAATGTATTTGATTGATAATGAACATCCACCGCAACACATTCATATTAAATACGGCGAATACGAAGCCGTAATGGAATTGACGAATCTAAATATCATTGACGGTTCGTTGCCAAAAAGGTGTCGTCAGTTAGTACGCGAGTGGGCAGAAATTCATCAAGACGAATTGATTGAAATGTGGAACACGCAAAACTTTCATCATCTTGAACCCTTGGAATAACGATGAAATTGCAACACTTTGAACAAAAAGAGGGTTATCAATTCAGGCTTTTTTTTGAAAATGGTGAAATGAAAGAAGCCGACTTACAAAATTTAATTGGTCAATATGTTGATTTGGTGGATTTGAAAACAGCGAGAATCGATACAGACTGGGGTTGTTTGGAATTTAAAAATGGTGTGGTCGATATTGACCCCAAAACGTTATATAGGTACGGAAATTTATGAAATTACAAAAAATAAGTTTAGGTTTTGCCACCTTGGCGTTGAGTTTAAATGTTTTTGCGGCGGATATGTCTCGCGCTGAAATCGAACAAAAATTAAAAAGTGCAGACAAAACGCATGTTGCCGATTTGCGGCGCAAAGATTTTCGCGGGTTGGATTTGTCAAAATTGGATTTTCGCTATGCGGATTTGTGGGGAACGGATTTGCGTGATGCGAATTTGAACGACTGTGATTTGTCGAATTTGAATTTAGATTTAACCGTGATGACGCGGATTCATTTTGCTCGCGCGAATTTGTCGAACACCAGCATTTTCGGTGTCAGTATGATGGATTCAGATTTGAGCGAAGCGAATTTAAGCGGCTCTCGATTTATTGCTAATTTGGATAGAGCGAATTTAAAAGGCGCGAATTTACAAAATGTGAATTGGGGCGCGGATATGAAAAATCAGCCGATGGGTTTGATGCGTGTGAGTTTGAATAGCGTGAATTTATCAGGCGCGAATTTAACGAATGCAAATTTAAGTCGTGGGTTGATGCGTCGCGCGGATTTATCAGGGGCGAATTTAACCAATGCCGATTTGACGATGGTTGATTTAAGTGATGCTCGGTTGGATAACGCGAATTTTACCAATGCGAATTTGGAAGGTGCAAAGTTCGGTTTGGTCAAAGATAAATCCATTTTCAAGGGCGCGTTAAATGTGAATAAGGCGGTTTTTGATTGATGATTGATAGATGCGAATTTTGATGTTTCAGCTTTTCCATGAAGAGGTAGGTAAATATGAATTCTTCTAAGTTTAAAAAGCATTTTGGATGGTGGCTGGGTGTTGTTATTTCAGCAATAGCAACAATCGGCTCACCATTTATAGCGAAGAACAGTAACAATTTTGTTCATAATGGCGGATTTGGAGTCAATTTAATAGGCTTAATTAACAACATCAATGCGCCTGTCGATTCGACCATTAGCAGTGAACAAATTGCAAATAAGAAATTAACAGGCAAGACATCTGTAAAACCAAGCAAGGCTAAAGACAACAAAACAGATTTGCCTATAAAACCGTATTCTGAAATTCATCAAAAAACTTATGGAAATATAAGTCCAACCATTGTTTCTAATGGCGATGTAAAAATTGACATTCGGTGAATACAATGCAAATCAAAACGGTAATTTTGGGTCT
Organism: Methylococcaceae bacterium; assembly: GCA_031970635.1. Lineage (GTDB taxonomy): Bacteria > Pseudomonadota > Gammaproteobacteria > Methylococcales > Methylomonadaceae > UBA10906. Next base: position 9,893 of record DALYHZ010000046.1, read on the forward strand.
GTTTTTAGCGGTGTTATCTATCACGCATGCAAGTGCTGATAGTCAGAAGACTATGGGAGATTGTTCTCCTGCTGTGAAAACAAAAGGTAATGTGAACATAATTTGCGGTTCAAATGAATCAAAAGTTTTGCTTAAGGTTCTGGATGACCTAGACAAATCTTTGACTATTAAAAAAGAATTAGACACAAAAAAATGTGGAGATAATTACAATGAGTTAGGTTAAATCTATAAAACCAAAGAAGAGTTACATGAAATGGTAGAGTGCTATGTACAAATTTTAGCTATTGAGACAACGTTAGGAGAAAAGGAAAATGAAGCAAGGGATTATGCTAATTTAGGAATTATCTATGAAAAATTAGGTAATAAAATAGAAGCGAAACGTCATTATCAAATTAGTGTCAAATTATTCAAAAAATTTGGTAGTGATAAAGCACACAAAGTTCAATTTTTACTAAATCTCTTGTAGTACATACCGCCCTATTTTAAAAATAGGCAACTTCCCCATTAAAACTGTTTTAACTCATGCGAATTTCACGACTTTACACCCCCGCCGCGTTGCAAACTGGCAGAACAATTGAATTAGACGACGACAACGCCCATTACGCCAGAAGTGTGTTGCGTTTAAAAAACGACGCGCCCATTATTTTATTTAACGGAACAGGCGGCGAATACATTGGCAAAGTGGTCGAAGTCAGCCGTAAATCGGTGCGCGTCGAATTAGAAAAACACATCGAACGCACTGTTGAATCGAATTTAAACATTTGTCTTGGTTTAGGCATTTCGCGTGGCGACCGCATGGATTTTTCAGTTCAAAAAACCGTCGAATTAGGCGCAACATCCATCACGCCGCTGATTACCGAACGTTGCGTCGTGCAATTCAAAGACGAAAAAAAGTCTCAACGTTGGCAACATTGGCAAAAAATTATTCAACACGCCGCCGAACAAAGTGGACGCACGGTTTTACCTGATTTTTCTGACATTTCGACCTTGAATGCGTGGGTGACAACGCAAAGCGGTTTGAAAATTTTTTTAGACCCGTATGCGGAAATGACGTTAGCGCAACTTACGCCTGAAAATAATTTAGTGACATTACTCACAGGTCCTGAAGGTGGTTTTTCAAGCGCAGAACGTGAAATCGCAAAAGAGGCAGGTTTTATACCGGTTCGATTAGGCGCACGAATTTTACGCACCGAAACCGCATCTCTCGCCGCGTTATCAGCAGTGCAAATGTTGTGGGGCGATTTCAAATAATGGGGCGTTCTATCTTTTGTGTATTTGTGCCGTTTTTGATTTTATTAGCCATAACGAGTAGTGCATGTGTATTGAGTTATATCATTGCGTTAAGTTTTAACGACCCCACCATCTTGCGAAAATTGATGATTCGGTTGTCGCAAATCATGTTACTGCTGAGTATTTTTCCTGTTTCAAAATGGCTTGCCCTAAATAAAGAAATGCTTGGTTACGCGCCGTTTAAAAAAATGTTTAAACAGTTTTGGCGTGGTTTTGGTTTGAGTTTACTGATTTTGTTACCTGTCTTTTTTACACTTAACGGTTTAGGCGTGCATTCCATCGATATGACCAAAGCATGGACGTTAGGGTGGGTGGCAAAAAAAATAGGCATTGCATTTGGGTTAGCGTTGCTAATTGGACTTGTTGAAGAATCCGTTTTTCGCGGATTATTACTGACCAGTTTAAGAAAATACTTGCCCGCATTTTCAGCGGTTTTAATCAGTGCGATTTATTATGCAGGCTTGCATTTTTTGGACAGCAAATCGCCCGTTTCGGAAGAAACCCTCAGTTTAATCGGAAGTTTTCAATTACTCGGCGAGGCGTATCACAACGTTTTTGCTATGCAAGATGTAACCGCATTTCTTGCATTATCTACAGTTGGATTATTTTTGGGCGTGTTGCGAATGCGTGGTGAAATGAATTTAGCGTTGTGAATCGGTTGCCACACAGGATGGGTGACGCAAATTCGATTATGCAAATCCATGTTTAGTATGGATTTAACGTCGCCATATTCGTTTTTAGTGAGCAATTATGACGGCGTTATCGGTTTACTGGTCGCTGGATGGCTATTGTTTGTGTTAATCAGTTATTGGTTATTCACGAAAGTTGTCAAACTGTAGCGGCTGTTCCAAATTTGCGGCGCGTAAAAATTGAATCGTAGATTGTAAATCATCACGACTTTTTCCTGTGACACGCAGTTTTTCGCCTTGAATGGCGGCTTGCACTTTGAGTTTATTATCTTTAATCAGTTTCACGATTTTTTTCGCTAATACGGATTCGATGCCTTGCTTGAGCAAAATTTCTTGGCGCATCAATTTACCGCTACCTTTGGCATCTTTAACTTCCATACAGGCAATGTCGATACCGCGTTTAGTGAGTTTGGAACACAACACACTAAACATTTGCTGTAATTGAAAAGTCGATTCTGACACCATGACAATGGTGGTGTCGTTGAGTTCAAAACTGGAATCCGTGCCTTTAAAATCAAAACGTGTCGTCACTTCTTTATTGGCTTGATCGACAGCATTTTTAGCTTCATGTATATCGAATTCAGAAATAATATCAAAAGAGGGCATAATTAAACTCGAAGGTTATTAGACAAGCGCGTAACTTAATTTATAATCCAATTTTCAACAAACAAAATTTTAGTGAGTCTATTTATATGAAAGATGGTTCTTTCCATGTTCTTATTTACACGGCAATTTTTTTCATTTTAGGGATGATTAAGCCGAAATGGCCGTTGTTTTTTCTAAAGCAACCGTCACGTTTTCTGATTATTGTTATTACAACAATTGGTTTTATGATTGGCGCAACGATGTACGGTGAGGCGATGCGTCAGGAAAAATTATTACAAAAAAAAGTTGCGTCTACAGAAATAACATCGCCAGCGGCTGAATTGCCAACGGTAAAATGATTTTTAATTTCGTAAGTGGAGAAGGTGTCATGCGTTTAGTAAATGCGGTCAAATCAGCGGCAGTTGTTTTAATGTTATTGTCTAATGTCGAAGCACAAGCATATTCGGCTGGCGAAGTGGAAGAAATTTGCAAAAAACCTCAAGTGCGCGAATTTACGTTACCGACCTATCAAGAACCGGAAAAAATTGAAGTTGCGCCTGAATCAGAATTTTCATTTAAGTTATCTGTTTGGACAGACCCATCAACAATTAAATTATCGATGAAAGAACAATCCGTACCATTTGCGGTAGAAAGTAACTCTAGTTTTCATAAAGTGACGGCAAAAATTCCCTCGGAATTTACGGGTAAATATGTGCGTATTAATCTGTTTTCTAAGGCGATTTTGGGCTGTTATGACCGTGAAGGTTGGTTGGTTAAAGTGGCAGATAAATAATTTTTTAAAAATAATTTGAAAAATTTTTTGACAAACTAAAAAAAATCACTATAATTTTAAAACTCAGCTACGGCAACGTAGCTAAGAGAAAAGAAAAAGCTCTTTAAAAACGAAATCAAAATAATTTGTGTGGGTGCTTGTGTTGTTC